>JAVCDJ010000178.1 GCA_030765845.1 Candidatus Stygibacter australis | reverse complement strand
TAAGGCAGTAATCTATGATATTTATTTTATTCCCCCTCCTCCACTGGTTTGATAGCAGCTATCAAACCAGTGGAGGAGGGGGAATAAAAAAGAAAAAATGATTTGACTGGAGATATAGTACATTGCGAAGGTGTGAACACCATACGCAAGGTCTTGGCTGGTGGGAATTTAACAGTATCATAACTTCTGACTTAGCTGGGGGAAATATTGGACTTGACATTGTTTCAGGTTTAGAGCAGTTAGGAAAAGATAAGAAACGTTACGATATAAAGGAGGAGTTATGGCTCGTGGTTTAAGTAAAAAATTTATGGATGAATTATTAAGTGGTACATTGAAAGAACTTCTTGAATTTGTACAGAGAGATGACACGTTAGATTTGGAAATTCGTAGGGAAGAAGTACACATTTATTACCGAGGGGGAAAAATATTAGGGTTGAAGCCTAAGAAAACTGGGTACACTTTAACATTTGATAATAAATATTTGAAAGCACTGACATCTAACTCGAAAATCACAGAAGGAATGTTAAATTACTCCAGAGAAAATCATGAATGGGAAAAATATTTTGCTTATACAAAATGTGTTATTGACATGTATTTCAATATTAAAGGTAGATATGAGCGGGAATTTCAGCAGGTAGTAGCACGGGTGAATAACTACTCCAAAATCTCAAATTCTACTGATTATTTCATTATTGATATAGAATATGCTAACGGGGCTGGTGCCAGATTTGATATAGTTGCTCTGGAATGGGTAGCTACGACCTCTTCCAGAAAAAAACCTGATAATTGCAGGTTAGTAGTTTTTGAGATGAAATATGGTGATGGAGCTTTAACAAAAAAAGCTGGTATTGAAGATCATCTGCGAAAGTTTGAGAAATTTATCATAAATAAATCTAAGGTAAGTAGTTTTAAAACAGAAATGCTGCATGTCTTTAAGCAGAAACGAGAATTAGGATTAGTAATTTTCGGGAAGAATGGGAATAGTAATGAAGTGAAAAAAGTAGAAGAAGAAATTGATTTTGCTTTTATAATTGCTAATCATCAACCTGCCAGCCTAAAGCTTAAAAGAGAGATAGGTATAGCTGCTCAAGATTATGATTTTAAGTTAATAATTGCTAATTTTATGGGTTATGGCTTATATAAAGAATGTCTTTATAGTCTGGAAGATTTTTTAGTAAAGTTTCCAAAACAGATATATTCAGGAAAGAAATGAACATAAAAATACATCGCGGAACAGGTGAGATAGGTGGTTCATGCGTGGAAGTGTGGACTGCATCTACTCGCATAGTGCTGGATATGGGATTACCTTTGGTTAATCCTGATGGAACACCGTTTAAGGGGAATACATATCCAGGCAGGCTTTTACCTGATATCACGGGTCTGTATGATGGTTCGGGTGATATTGCGGTATTGATCTCGCATGCTCATCAGGATCATTATGGCTTATTGGATCATGTGCATGATAAGTGCGATATATATCTGGGGAAAGCTACTCAGACGCTGATTGAGATAACTAATTTATTTACAGGCAAGGACTGGCAGATTGGCAGACCACATCATTTTGAATCAGGTAAATCGTTTATGATCGGTGATATTGAGATCACGCCATATTTGATGGATCATTCGGCTTATGATGCTTATGCTTTTTTGATTACTGGCGAGGGGAAATCACTATTATATAGTGGAGATTTCAGGTCGCATGGCAGAAAGGCAAAGGTATTTTACTGGTTTAAAAAAAATGTGATCAAGAAAGTGGATTATCTATTGTTAGAGGGAACCACAATAGGCAGCAGCAGTCATAAGTCAATCAGTGAAAGTGATATAGAAGAGCAACTTATTAACTTGTTTGATTCAACAGAAGGCATTAATCTTATCTATACATCAGGGCAGAATATAGACCGGCTGGTTTCCATATTTAGAGCCTGTCGTAGAAGACGTAAGATCATGGTGGTAGATTTTTATATTGCCCACATCTTAAAAAGTTTGAAGAATGATAGTATTCCCCATCCTTCAGAAAGTTATCCTGAAATCAGGGTTTTTTTTCCTTATAGACTGTCAAACAAGATGTGCCGTGAGAACCAGGAAAAACTGCTTTATCAATTTAAAAAGTATAAGATTACTAAAGAAGAAATTGATCTTAATTACAAAAATATAGTTATGCTGGTGCGTCCATCAATGAAATCTGATTTAGAGAGGATTTCCAATCTTTCAGGTGGGAATTTTATCTACTCGTTATGGGGCGGTTATAAGAAGGATGACTACACTTATGACTTCATCAAATACCTCGAAAGCAGGGGCATGAAGAGCTTAGACCTTCATACCAGCGGACATGCGGATATAAAAACATTAAAAGAGATGGTTGAGGCAGTTCAACCGGCAAACATTGTTCCTATTCACACCTTTGCCGGGGATGAATATGAGAAGATATTCACTGATACTAATATATTGCGGGTAAAAGACGGAGAGATTATTTAGAGCCTTCCGTCATTACTGGCTCTGTGAGCATCTATATCGAAATATTCATCTTCATCGAAAACGGGAGCCAGCTTTTCACAGCTTGTGCTTTTTTCTTCCAGATAAGTGAAGGTTATGCAATTAACAGCCCAGGAAAATATTTCCGCTACCAGTTCACTGATATTGGGATCATAAATATCTTTTTCACCTTCAACAGGTGTAATCCGTTTTCCGACTAAATCTGCCAGATGGCCTGCTTCATGTGTTATCACACCTAATGCTTCCTGCTGAACATCGCTATTGATCCAGACCAGGAAACCCTGTTCATCTACTTCCTGAAATACTCCGTTAGTTATATTATCATCCTCATCATTTACCTGGATATTAAAACCTGAATAATATTCTTCTACTTCTGCTGGAGTGGCGATAATAACCAGGAGATTTTGTTTCAGTGTCTCCCAGTTAAAGCATAAACATCTTGCCATAATATTCTCCTGAAACTAATTTATTGATATTTTTAAAATCAAGTGCTATTGAGTCTATCAATAAATATTAGAATACAATAATATTATTACGGTGTCAGATGGGAAAAAGAATTTAGTAATTTCATCTTCTAACTGTATCAAGAATTATGTTATAAGGTTAATAATAATTTAGATTGACAGGAGGGACTGAGAATAAAATTTGAAAGGTTCAAAAGTGGGATAAGGAGAATGCACTTGGCAAAGAAATTAGAGATAGATCAGAGCAGGATCAGGAATTTTTGTATAATTGCTCATATCGACCATGGTAAGTCAACTCTGGCGGATCGGATGCTGGAAGAAACAGGGGTGATAATTCAGGGTAAAATGGTTGATCAAGTGCTTGATAACATGGATCTGGAGCGTGAGCGGGGGATAACTATCAAATCTCATGCGATCAGATTGCCTTATATATATGAAGGGAAAACATATATCTTGAATTTGATCGATACTCCTGGTCATGTGGATTTTTCTTATGAGGTATCAAGGAGTTTATCTTCCTGTGAGGGAGCATTGCTTCTTGTTGATGCTGCTCAGGGGATTGAAGCCCAGACGATGAGCAATATGTATCTGGCATTGGAGAACGAGCTGGAGATAATTCCCGTGATCAATAAAATAGATTTAATCAAGGCAGATATTGATGGTACATCTCATGAGATAGAAGAGACTATGGGAGTACCAGCAGAGGATATATACAAAGTGAGTGCCAAAGAGGGCATCGGCATTGATGAATTATTGCGGGGAGTGGTGCAAAAGATACCTATGCCCAAAGGTAAATTGGATTCGCCGACCAAAGCACTGATCTTCGATTCCTATTTTGATCCTTACCGGGGAGTGATAGTGCTGGTACGGATGTTTGATGGCAAATTGAATCGGGGAGATATGATAAGGCTGTTTTCCAACGGTAAAGAATTTAAAATAGATGAGATAGGTTATCTGGGGATCCAATTTGAGGAGCAGCCATATTTGACTGCTGGAGAAGTTGGATATATAATCTCCGGGATCAAGGAAGTTGCTGATGCGCGAGTGGGTGACACCGTAACAACATTAAAAAATGGGTGTACTGAGGCGTTACCAGGTTTTGAAGAACCTAAACCTATGGTATATTCAGGTATATTTCCCATGGATAAGGAGAATTACAGTGATCTGAGAGACAGCATAGGAAAATTGAAACTTAATGATTATGCCTTAACTTATGAACCAGAGAGTTCACTTGCCCTCGGTTTTGGATTTCGCTGTGGATTTTTGGGGATGCTGCATCTGGAGATATTTAAAGAGAGACTATATCGGGAATTTAAAGTTCAGATCATTGCAACCACGCCCAGTGTGCGATTCAATGTGCATCTGACAAATGGGGATACAAAGATAATTTATAATCCTATTGATATGCCGAACCTGGTGAGGGTGAATTATATTGAAGAACCGATCATGGATGTGGAGATCATAGTTCCCACTGAATATGTGGGTAATATAATGAAATTGTGCCAGGAACGACGTGGTGTGCAAAAAGACTTGCAATACATTGATGAGAAACGGGTATCATTGAAATATGATCTGCCACTTATCGAGATCATTTTTGATTATTATGATAAACTGAAATCTGTGAGTCGAGGATATGCTTCGCTTGATTATCAGTTCAATAAGTATCAGCGTTCACCAGTAGTGAAAGTGGATATTTTGATAAATAGTGAAAAGGTTGATGCCATGAGTTTTATCTGTCATGAGACCAAAGCTTACAGTTGGGGAAAAAGCGTAACAGAAAAATTGCAGGAAGTGATACCCAGACAATTATACAAAGTGGCATTGCAGGCAAGTATCGGCTCTAAGATCATTGCCAGAAGCACAATCAATCCTGTTCGTAAAGATGTGACAGCAAAATGCTATGGTGGAGATATTACCCGTAAACGCAAGTTACTGGAAAAGCAGAAAGAAGGTAAAAAGCGCATGAAGGAAATTGGCAGCGTGCAGGTGCCGCAGGAAGCATTTCTGGAAGTGTTGAAAGCGGAGAGGGATTAAAGAGAATTTTTAATTGTGAATTTTGAATTTTGAATGGGTTGGCTGGATTGGTGCGGATTTGGGAGCTGAAATTCACCTGAAAGTTTTTGGGGTAATTCAAAATTCAAAACTCAAAACTCAAAATTATTTGAGTGCTTGGAATAAATAATGCTTAATATAATAAAAAGAAAAATACAGGATAGATTCGGAGGAATGATAAAATGAAGTTCAGAATTTTTGTTTTACTGGGAATAACATTGATGATAATGGTGCTTTTCACGGGTTGTGCTCAGCCAAATGATCCGGAAGATAATGATGGAGATGAAGTATATTTGCAGCTCGAGGCAGTTTATCCTACTGAAGGATATGTTAGTGATGTAAAAGTAACAGATGATTATGTTTACGTAGCAGAGGACGAGGCAGGGTTTTCTATCTGGGATAATACAACAGATACCCTGCTAACGCGTTATAATGAAGACAGATTCTCAAATATCAAATTAATTGCTGTAGATGAAGTCAGTAATGGAATGCTGGTATATAATAAATGGGGCAGTGGAACCGGAGTTTATATATTTAATATAGCAGATAAGAGTAATCCAGTGAATAAATCTTACGAATCTGGAAATTCTGTAGATATCTCAGTTTTAAATACAACCTCTATTGACGACACGACGTTTCAATTTTACTGGTTGAACCTAGATAAAGAATACTATTCAGGCGAGATCGGGTCATCTTCGGGTGGTGAAAGTTGGAATTTATCTGGCCTGGCCTTAGGAAATTTTGATTATGATGTAGCTGATTTTGATGAATATTATGACACAGGAACAATCTATTGTGCCAGTTTTCAATTAGGATTAAAAATAGTGGAAAAACAAATATCTAATTACGTAGCAGATTTTCCATTAATGGGCACCGTGGGTACAACAGGTCAAACAATTGCTGTCAAGGTTGTTGACAATATTGCCTATTTAGGCAACCGTGAAGAAGGTATTCAGGTCTTTGATATTTCAGATATAGATAATCCAATAGAACTTTTTAATTATGATACCACAGGACTGGCATCAGATATTGAAGTGAATACAGAATTGAATGTATTTGCTCTGGCTTCCACGAGTGGAGGAGTATATTTGTTTAACGGACCAGAAGGTGAAATTAAAAGATTACAGCGCATAGATGATAGTGAGATAGGTTATACCTATTTGATTGAAATGCATAGTGACCGGCTTTATGTGGGAACCCGTTACGGCGTTTATAAATATAAAATAGTGAATATATAAGGAGTTTTGAAATGAGGAAAGCATTTTTTATAGTGGTGATATTGATTGGACTGGCTTCACTCTTAGGACAGGTTGAATGGCAACTGGATGGAGTTCCAGTTCGTCAGGGAGTAAATATTGAATGGTTCAGAAGTGCAATCGACCTTCCGGGAGGCGGATGTGTGTTAACCTGGAGTGACACCCGCAGGGGAGATCGTGACGTATTTGCTCAAAGATTGGATTCAGACGGAAATTGGATGTGGGGTGATTCTGGAGTATTGATCAATGGCGAGATCGACCGTCAGGAAGATATTGTGGTGATCAATGGAGCTGGAGACGAGACAATTTTTGCCTGGGTAGATTTCCGTAATGAGATCGCTGGCGATATATATGCACAGAAGCTTGACGGTGATGGAAACCTGATGTGGGATCTGGAAGGAGTGCCATTATGTCTGGCAGAAGATATTCAGATATCATTGAATATTGTAACTGATGCAGATGGTGGAGCTTATATAATCTGGCTTGACAGCCGGAATACTGGCGGAGTTGATATTTATGGTTCACATATATTATCAGATGGCAGCATTGCTGCAGGCTGGGGTGATGATGGCAGTTCAATAATATCAGCTAATGGAGCTCAGACTCAGCATACATTCTGGGAAGATGGAGAAGGTGGAGCCGTGTGCGTTTGGCACGACGAGCGTGAACCTACAAATCAGAATTTATATATGCAGCGGATAGATTCCGAAGGCAATCATCTCTGGGGAGAGAATGGCACCGTATTATGTGATGCACCCACAATTCAGGAAAGTGGCAAGATTACGCCAGATGGTGATGGTGGATTTATAATTTCCTGGAGAGATAGAAGGTTGGATGATGGTGGAGATATTTTTGCTAACCGGATAGATTTAGATGGAAATATTCTTTGGGCAAATGATTTAGAAGTATATGTGGGAGTGGGCGATCAGACAAATCCTCGCATCACAGAAGCATCAGATGGTGGAGCCCTGGTAACCTGGGAAGATAATCGTAATGATGCCACTTATGCAGATCTTTACGCTCAAAAAATAAATCTGGATGGAACAATAGCCTGGGATGCAGCAGGTGTAGCAGTATGTGAAGAAGAATACCATCAGTTGAACCCGCGTCTTGTGGGCGATGAGAATGGTGGCTGCTGGATTATCTGGGATGATGGCAGGGTGCAGGATCATCCTCATGAAGATATCTATTTTCAGCATATAGATGGCAGTGGTAATGCAGTATTGGAAACCAATGGCAGGATAGTATGTGATGCTTTTGGACTTCAAAGTGCACCATTGATCAAAAAAGATGTAAATAATCAGATATATTTGATCTGGAGTGATGAACGTACAGGATCAGTAGGGATACGTGAGCAATTGATTGATGCTGACGGTAATTTTCTTCTGGATGATGATGAGAATGAAATATATTATGGATTATGTGGAGACGGCACCAATTATCAGATACTTGGCAAGCCTGACAGCAGAATGCTGTTCTGGGAAGATACCCGTAAATCTGTGATAGCCAGCCAGATATATATGCAGGTGATGAATGACGACGGCAGTTTTGGCTTAATAGAAGATGGAGTTCCTATCACAGAGATGACAGGAGCTAACCAATTGAACATGCAGAGTGAATTAATGGGTGATAATGCCGTTCTTGTCTGGGAAGAATTACGGGGAGATATGATAAAAACCTATACTCAGCTTGTAGATGAAGATGCTAATCACTACTGGGGTGACGCTGAAGGGATGGGACTTCAATTAAGTAACAGAGATACCAATCAGCATCATGCCCATTTATCAGTAATGGGCGATGCCGTATATTATGGCTGGTCAGATGTTGATCAAGATTTTGTCAATCCCACCTATCAGGTTTGTGCCCAGAAAGTAGTAAATGGGGAGATCCAATGGGATGAAGATGCTGTGATTGTGGCTGATAATGTTGGTGATGATGTTCTGCGTGATATAGTGGAGAATTACTTTATCTGGGAATTACAAACATCTCCTGATTTTGATGTTTATGTGAATAAACTCGATGACAATGGTGAAGTGTCAGCGAACTGGTCAGAAAATGGGATTCGAGTTTGTGGTGCAGTCCTCCATCAGCTTAATCCTCAGGCAATGATGACTTCAGCCGGTCTTCTGGTAATGTGGGAAGATTTACGTTCAGGAGTAGATGTTGATATCTATGGTCAGATAATTAGTGCTGATGGAGAAACATTATGGGAAGATGATGGAATTCCTTTTGTAGTGCAGTCAAACGATCAGTCAGGCTTTCAGATGGAATATTATCAAGACAATATATATCTGATCTGGAATGATATGCGTGATAGTCTTGATTATGATATTTATATACAGAAATATGATCTGGATGGTAATGAACAATGGCAGGCTGGTGGAGTTCCTGTAGCTGTGAAGCCAGGTCAGCAGGCAAATCCTGCATTCACTTTTTTGGGCAACACAATTCTGGTTTACTGGGATGATCTTGTAGCGGAAAATGACATTAATTTATTTTCACAGAAATTATATCTGAATGGAACTTTAGTGGCTGGCTGGCCACAAGGTGGTACTGAAATTTGTGCTGCTATCAAGAACCAGCAGAATCCAGTAGCAGATACTGATGGAATAGAATATTCCTTTGTGATCTGGAGTGATTTCAGATCATCAGGAAAAACCGATATTTATAATATCTACGCTCAAAAGCTTAGTCATCCCGATAATGCACAGGATGTTAACGAGTTAGACGGTCTGATTGATATTAGTTTAAATAATTATCCTAATCCTTTCCATACAGGCACAATTCTCTCCTTTGATCTCGGCAGAGATTATCTTGAGGATGGAGTTGTGGAAATATTCAATGTGAAAGGACAAAAAGTGAGAACACTGGAAGCGACTACAAATCAGGTTTACTGGGATGGCTGTAATACAAATGGCAAACTTGCAGCAACTGGAATTTATATGTACCAGTTCAGTAATAAGAATTTTAGCAGTACAGTATCAAAGATGATCCTGATAAAATAATTAATGATTTGATTGCAAAAGCAGGATAGGTGAGACTATGAAGAAATTAGTATTAATAATATTCATCCTGGCAGTTATGAATATCTGGGGTCTTGATCCCATTTATCATTCTAATGCTGAAATTGCTGCAGAGCTGGATTCATTGCAGCAGCAATATCCCGATATAATGCTGGTTCGCGAATTAGGTCTAACGGCTACTGACGCACAACCGGTATTAGCTGTGAAAATATCTAATAATGTAACTGTGGATGAAGATGAGCCGGCAGTTCTGTTTTTAGGGCAGTGTCATGCCGAAGAGATTATGGGTGTGGAAATCAGCATGGCTTTGATCAATAAGTTGTTGTTATATCATAATGCCACTCCCTACAGTTGGTGGTTAGAAAGTATAGAAATCTGGATAGTGCCAACGCACAATCCTGAGGGATTGCAGGTTGTAACAGATGAATGGGATGTCACCTATCGCAAAAATAAAACTGACATGAATAATAATGGTCTTTTTGATTATGAGGTGGGTGTGGGACATGACCTGGATGGCGTGGACTTGAACCGTAATTATGATTTTAACTGGGTTCATGGAGACACCCTTTGGTGTCCGGAAGGTGATCAGCTATTTGATTACTATCGTGGACCAGCGCCATTTTCAGAACCGGAAGCGCAATATGTGAAGGCATTGTCAGATGAACAGCATTTCATCTATTCCATTGCCTGGCATTCCTCTCGGACTGGACTTCTTTCTCAGAAGATTTTTTATCCCTGGGACTGGGAAGGAGTAAAGCCCTGCGTAGATTTAGCATTTAATACTGATATGGGTAGTACTGTGGCTCACCTGATAGAAAACGAGAGCGGCACAGGTTATTATGAGCCTTCAGCAACGGATGGCAGAAATTCCAAAGCTCATGACTGGTTTTATAATGAATATGGGACTTTACAATTTGAGATTGAAGCAGGAACATCTAACTTGCAGCCAGGACCTGAACTATTGCAGGATACAATTGATCGGTGTATAAATGCACCATATTATCTGATGAACCGTATCATTGGAAATAATGCAGATAAGGCAATGATTACAGGTCATGTAACTGATGCAGTAACAGGAGAGCCCTTACAGGCAGAATATTTTATTGAAGGACATAATGCACCCTCCTTTACTCCCCGCTTCAGCGATGAGCTTTATGGTCGATTCTGGTGGCAGTGCGAGAGTACAACCTATACTTTGCATATACGTAAAAAAGGCTATCAGGATTACATTTCTTCAGTATCAGTGAGTAATTATCTCTGGGCAACGCGTGAAGTGGAATTGCAGCCCTTGCCAGAAGCCAGTATTACGGGAAATGTCTCTTTTTCTGGTGAATCGGTTGACCTTATTGTAAAGGTTTGCCACGAGATGGGTGATGAATATTTCAATTTCCCTGCCGGTGAGCAGGAATATAATATTGACTGGTGGGAAGGAGAAACTGAAGTAGTATTTATTGCAGGTGGTTATGCCACCCAATTTGCTTATATGGACCTTGCAGAAGGGGTGAATAATTACGATATCCAGATGGAACCAGAGGTAGTGCTTTTTAGTGAAGACTGGCAAGGTGATTTCTCACAGTGGAATGTAGATGGAGACTGGTATATTGGAATTGATCCTGTTTATGGAATTCCATCAGCCAAGGATACATCTGAACGGTTTTATGCAAATTCTTCTGAAAGCACTTTAGAAATTGCTGGTTTCTTTAATTTT
>JAVCDJ010000177.1 GCA_030765845.1 Candidatus Stygibacter australis | reverse complement strand
GCCGGCAGCCGACCTTATAGTGCTGCAATTGCGCACGGAAAACCAGAATTTTACTTCATATAACCTGGTGGGCTGTCAAACTATGCTGCGCTACCCTGAGCAGAAAAAGATATTCAGGATGATACCTGGTATGCAAAATATAGAATTTCTCCGTTATGGATCAATACACCGGAATACTTATATTAATTCCCCCCAGTTATTAAATAGCGAATTGAATCTAAAAGCACTACCAAATATCCATTTTGCGGGTCAGATCACGGGACTGGAAGGTTATGTGGAATCTATATTTGGGGGGCTGTTGAGTTTTCTTATCCTAACCAGACAACTCAAGGAACTGCCGGAAACCACTATCAGTGGACAATTATGGAGGCACCTGCAGACTGAAGTTAAGAATTTTCAGCCTATGAATGCTAATTTTGGTATCCTGCCGCCTTTGGCAGAGAAAATCAGAGATAAAAAGAAGAAGAAATCTGCTCTCAGTGAACGGGCATTGCAGGATTTGACGATAGTTTAAATCCAGAGCAAGGATGCTCTGGGTACAACGTTGTATCAAGACCATCCCTGGTCTTGGTTTGCCTTACATTACATTTTACATTTTACTTTTTTAATTTTACATTACTTTCCCAGTCTTTTCCCCCGCCCAGACCAGGGATGGTCTGGTTACAACGACAACAATAAAAAACCGCCCCAAGAGAAGGGGCGGTTCGTTGAGTAAAGAGGAGAGAGAGATTTATTTCATCAGAATCACTTTCTGAATCTGTTCTGTTCCACTTGCAGTCATCTTTACAAAATATAATCCTGAAGGACTTTGATCTGCCTGCCAGGTAATTTTATGACTTCCTGAATCTAACTCGGAATTTAATAATTCAACTACTTTTTGGCCTTTGACATTATATACGCTAATCTGCACTTTTCCTGCTTCAGCAAGACTAAATTCCATTTGAGCCACAGGGTTAAAGGGATTCGGGTAGATACTATTCAAGCCTGTTGCCATTGGCAGATCAGGATCATTTGCCGTGTGATTAAAATCTAGGGTCACTATCTCAGACTCACCATTATCATATACAGCCTGAACTCCTGCTTCATGCTCTCCCACAACATTTTCGAATTCATATTCCCTGATATCGACAAACGCTAAAGAATCTCCATCAAGATACACATTATAACCAAGCAAATCCCTATCTCTAAATGCTGATTGTGTCCCGACAGGAGTTTGCTCTTCGCTATTAAATTCAGCAGAGAATTCTACTTCCCGCGTGCCGCTATTTAATACCTGTACATCATCAAGCTTGATCATAAACTGATCTGTAACATCATAATGTCGCCAGGCAATATTCACGATACTACCTGCCCAGGGCGTTAAACTAATTGTGTGCTGCACCCACTGATTATCTTCCATAGTCTCTTCTATCAAGGTCTCATCAAAGTTCTCTAATTCCGTACCGCTATCAGAGATTAATACCGCATAATGCTCATTGGGATAGTATTCATCCTGAGATGCAATCCAGAAATGTAATTCTGATAATGCTCCTATCTCAATTGCCGGAGAAATTAACCAGTTATCAGGTGTTAATGCTCCTGCCGTGGGATGATAGGATTGACTGCCAGCAGAACTCGATCCTGAATGTGGTGCCTGCACATAAATATACCAGCCGTAACCATCACCATCATTATCTATATTCTGCCAGCCTTGTGGCAATATCACACCTTCAAATCCCTGTTCCAATTCCTGTCCACTTCCCCCGCTGCCGGGAGCAAACCAGGTAAATAAGGCATGATTATCGGGCAGTAGATCAACATTCAGAAGTACAGGTTCATCATCCTGAATCGTGACAGATACAACGTCTTCATCCTGCAAATCGCCATCAGAAACCTGCAGAGTAAATTCAAATTCCGTTGGGTCAACTACCTGCGGTGCAGTAAAGGTGGGGTTTATTGCATAAGGATCACTTAGCATTACTCCCGCAGGAGCTATCCAGATATATTCCAGGTCTTCTGTTTCCACATCCCATGACCCGCTGCCATCCAGGCTGATAGTCTCGCCATCTCTACCATTTATATTCATCCCGGCATCTGCATGAGGTGAATCATTTATAGATGTTACATTTACTATCACATCTGCTTCAGCTTCCAAACGCTGAATATTATCACTGATAATAAAAGTAAGAGTCTCAGTGCCATTCCAGTTTGCAGCTGCCGACAAAACTACTTCCAGATCACTAATATCCACAATAATATTTTCATTCCCTTCTACATCGAGAGTAAGATCATCTTCATCAAAATCACTCACATATTCACTAAAATCAAGTTCTAACTGCCCATCTTCATCAAAATCCCATTGGGTTGGAAGGTTGATTTCCGGGGCATGATTCATATAATTGACTGTTACTGTCACAAAGTCTGAGGTAGAAGATTGGCCATCAAAAACCGTCAACGTTACTATATAATCAGTATCATCCAGCACAACAGGAGCTGTGAACTGCGTAATTGCTGAAGCAGGTTCATCAATTATAATATCTGCAGGTGCTTCCCATAAAAATGTAATATCATCCCCATCAGGGTCATAAGACCCACTGCCATCTAATGTTCCCACAGAACCAGAAACAACTCCAAAATCATCTCCGGCATCACCTACTGGCGGGTGAGGTAAACCAATATCATTTACTATCACTTCACCATCTACAAATCCACTTAATTCCTGATTACTAATTACACTTGAAACTATGTCTAATGAAGATTCACCAAAACATATCGCATCAAAATCCAATTCTACCAAAAAACCCGCACCACTCATGGGTAAATAATGCATATAATTGATTATCAGATAGCCTGGACTTTCTACCTCAACTTCTGCTGCCCCACCAGTCATTATCGAATTAGAAATGGAAAAATCGTCATATGACAATACTGTGGGATCATAAGCAAAATGTATCTCATAAGAAACTATTGACCATTCTTCAAATATCTCAGTTGTAAAAATCGGGACAGTGAGTGATTGACCATCATTTATTTCATAGTTATTACAAGATAAGATAGTATCTTCTGGATAATATATATTGATTATTACAGTAGCGCTGTCCGTAGCACGTAATACATTGTCATCTACCGTAAAGATCATTTCCTCACTACCGTGCCAGTTTTCTGGATAAGTAAATGTAACCTGGCTGCCATTGAATTCTACTTCCAGTTCATCTTCACCATATACTGATAGTGACAATGGATCTCCATCAATATCAAGCATATACTGACTGAAATTTGCCACTGCTTCGGCACCAGCCTGAAAAGTCAATTGCCCCGGTAAATTCAGCACCGGAGCATCATTCACAGGGTTTACGATCACCTGCATTTCTACTGTTGTAGTTTCTCTGCTTTGATCATCTGAGACCATTATTGTGATGTATTCCGTCCCATTCCAGTCAGCCTCTGCTGTCATTGATAAATCAGCACCTGTAATAGTGGCACTAATATGTTCGCTTCCTTCCACAGCGTAGCTGAGTTCATCACCTTCTATATCACTGAAATATTGACTGATATCCTGAGTAAAACTACCATCTTCATTGAATTGGAAATACGCAGGTAAGGCAGAAACGGGTGCATCATTTACCGGATTAACTACTACAGTTACATCATCGCTGTCATTCTCTTCAACACCTGTAACTTCAAAATTTATAACTTCACTACCTGACCAGTTTTCTGCACCAGCAAAAGTTACCATATTGCCTGAAATAGAAACATCAATATTCTCATTGCCTGTTGCGATGATACCAGTAAATATTCCAGTTACAAAGTCTGAAAAATCTACAACCAGTTCCACATCTTCGTCAGTAGTAAATTCATCAGGTAATTCGATAACAGGTGGTAATCCACCTCCCAGATATATGCCACCATCAGCCATATAAAAAAATTGTGAAGCATTATAATTAAGCTGAAACTCTCCAGTTCCACTATCACCAGATGATATTTCAGTTACTTCCAGATGTAATATATCAGTATTGTTCCAGGTGGAGAACTGACCGCAATTCACTTTGACCATTGAACCAAAAGCAGGATAATAGCAATCCGTATCATTTTCTGTTAGTATATCATCCGGATTGGATAAAAGCCAGGCTTGAAAGGTAATATCATCACCTGCTGGAATTTCATTTAACGAATTCCTGATCTCCATATACATTGGATGAGGTCCATCGCAATACAAAGATGCCATCAAAATTAATAGAGAAACCAGTATAATCATTTTTTTCATAATATCTCCTCAACTCTCTATTAGAGTAACTTCATTCTTTTATTGTTTAATCATTAATACTTATCAATATTTGTCAATATAATTCCGAATATCCTTCCTTGTCCAATAAGTTTCACTATGCAATCCAGAGCTGGAAGCTATAGATACGCAGATTTTTTTCGAGTAGTAAGAGTGTTCAGTGATTAAATTTCTTTCTTTCTTCTAGCCGCGAACAAACGCGAACAAGCGCGAACAAAAAAACTATCTTACATCACATTACATTTTACATTTTACATTTGCCATATCTCTTCAGTTCGTTTTGTTAGTCTTGTCTTGATGAGCCGTAAGCTTGCGAAGGCTATTCGTTGCCTAATAAATCTTATATTACATTCAGTTTGTTCGCGCTTGTTCGCGTTTGTTCGCGGCTTAATAAATCTTACATTACATTACATGCAATTTTACATTTTACATTTTACATTACTCTCCCAGTCTTTCCCCCGCCCAGACCAGGGATGCTCTGTGTACGCATTAACAAAAAACCGCCCCGAGAGAGGGGCGGTTCGTTGAGTAAAGAGGAGAGAGAGATTTATTTCATCAGAATCACTTTCTGAATCTGTTCTGTTCCACTTGCAGTCATCTTTACAAAGTATATCCCACTTGCCTCTCCGGCAGCATTCCACACTACGTTATGTGTTCCTGCTTCCTGATGATTATTAGCAAGTTCTGCTACCTTCTGTCCTTTCACGTTATAAACTGATACATTTACATTACCAGCTTCTGAGGTCTGATAAGCAATTGTTGTTACAGGATTGAAGGGATTAGGATAAGCATTCATCAGTTTAGTTGATACAGGTGCATCTGATGTGAAAT
>JAVCDJ010000176.1 GCA_030765845.1 Candidatus Stygibacter australis | reverse complement strand
TTATCCCTGATGATGAGTTTGATGCATACCATAAGGAAATTGAGGAACGGGGTGGAGATTTCCGCATTTTCCTGGAAAGGATGTTTTCCGATATTTATCAGCAGAAAATTGAGAATCTGGTGATAGATGTGAGGAATAACGCGGGAGGTAACAGTATCCTGGCAAACCAGTTCTTTGATCATATAAAATTAGAAAAACCAATTTCTCCAATTACTACAGGGATCAAATTGTCTCAATTGATGCAGCATTATTACTCGGACGTAGTGGATTACTATCTGAACAGGTTGCAGGATAATTTTGGAGTGGAAGCAGAGCTGCCCTATTATTATGACCTGGATCTGGATATGAAGGAAGATTATTTTAGTATTATCAGGAATAAAGACAGCGGGTTTTACCTGCCGGCATCTAATCACAAGTTTGACGGTAAGCTATATTTTCTCACAGGATATGGTACATTCAGCAGTGCCGGAGATATGGTAACCATTGCTTATGATAATGATCTGGGCATTGTAGTGGGAGAGCCGATGGGTCAGAAGCCTACATCTTATGGAGATATTCTCTATTTCAGTTTACCAAACAGCGGGATTGAAGGCAGTGTTTCGCATAAGGTGTTCAAGCGCCCAAAACGCAGTCTCAGCAGAGAGAAAACTATCTATCCTGATGTCTCTGTAGAAGTAAATTTCTATGATAAATATTTAAAAGGCATAGATAGTGCCTGGGATGTAGTTATGCAGATCATTAAAGAGGATAAGGAATAATTATGGATTATGTTATACTTGGCTTGCTGGGATTAAATATTGTGATCATGATCCTGCTGCTGATACGGTCAAAAAGCAGTGATGGTAGTTATGATAGAATATTACGGGATGAGATGCAGCGCAATCGTGAGGAAACTAAAACAGGCGAAAAAGTACTGCGCGAAGAATTAATGAATGCTTTCAGCAGGCAATCTACTTTGATTGAAAACAGTCTGGACAGGTTCAATCTCAGCCTTAATGACATGATCAAGGATAACAGGCAGCAGACAGAAGAAAATCGTAACATGATTGACAGCAAGCTGGAAAAGATGCGTGAGACCGTGGAAGAAAAACTGCAAACTACCCTCCAGAAGCGGATTGGGGAAGCTTTTACCCGCGTGGAACAGCAATTGGAAAGGGTACAAAAGGATCTGGGGAAAATGCAGGCCCTGGCTGACGGAGTAGGTGATCTAAAGCGGGTACTCACCAATGTGAAGGAAAGGGGAACCTGGGGAGAAGTAAAATTAGGCTCGATATTGGAACAAATCCTCACTCCAGAGCAGTTTGCAGAGAATGTACAGGTGAAGTCTCAAAGTCAGGAACGGGTAGATTACGCAGTGAAACTACCTGGCAGCGGTGATGATGTCCTCTGGCTGCCTATAGATGCCAAATTCCCTCAGGAAAGTTATTTGAGGATATTGCAGGTGAGCAAGGATGGTGATAAGACAGATGTAGATAAAGCAGTAGCTGAACTGATCAAAGCTGTGCAGAAATCTGCAGCAGACATTAGAGATAAATATATTAATCCTCCGAAGACCACAGATTTTGCTATTATGTTCCTTCCCACGGAAGGGCTTTATTCAGAAGTATTACGCGTGCCTGGAGTAATGGAAAGTATCCAGGAGAAATATCGGGTTGTGATAGCTGGTCCCACAACGCTATCAGCGATAATGAACAGTCTCAGAATGGGATTTAAAACACTGGCAATAGAGAAGAAAGCCAGCGAAGTATGGAAATATCTGTCAGCAGTAAAAACGCAATTCCGTCTATTTGGTGAGGTGATGGAGAAATTAAAGGATCAGGTTAGCAAAGTATCACGTACATTAGATAAAACCAGTGACAGAGCACGCATTATGGATAGCAGACTGCGTTCACTGGAGCAGATATCTGATAATGAAGCAGACGATATTCTTGGTATTGATAATCCTATAGATGAATAAGCTATTGAGTTAAGACGATGTACTCATCGGATTGACTTAAGAGCGAACTTAACTTCCCTGCCAACTCAGCAGGAGTTTTGGAATGTAACCAGGACAAGACTTCTGGCGACCACTTATTCCTAACTCCAGCATGTCACTGTCGTCCATAACTCCTATCCCGAATACGGTTCAGAAGTCCTGACTTAGATTTGGTTACCCCCCCCCAAAAAATCTTAAGTCCCCGATAAATCGGGGCTATCGTATCTTAACTCAATATTTATTTATTTAAGCAGAACAACTTTTTTAGTTTGTGAAAATTGCGGGGTTGAAAATCTGATCAGATAAACTCCCGTTGGCAGGTTATTATTTGACCAGGTATATTTCCACAATCCCGATGGTTGAATACTATTTGCTATCCTATCTATCAATTGCCCTTTCTGATTATAGATATTCACGCTCAGGAAATCTTCATCAGGCAGCATGCAGGATAGATTTAAGGCCGGATTAAAGGGATTGGGATATAGTTCGATATTGGTAACCGGCATAATAGTAGTGTCTTCTATATCAGTGCCAAACCAGATGCGGGATACATATTCCGGATGATCAATAAAGGGATTTCTGTTTTCCTGATATTCATATACCCGGTCGTTGCGTCTCATCTCCCAGGCGTCTGGAGGGTCTTGGAAATGCCATTCCAGCAGAGTGCTCATCTTACCAAATTCCGGTTCAGGGCTAGTATTTACCTCATCTACCATTTCCAGATCAAGTTCTCCTGAATCACCCTCATAGCGTACTGTCATATAAAATATCATCCTTGCCACATCGCCTTTCACCTCATCGCGAGGTTCCCAGCTATTGCTGTCATAATAGCAGCCCGTATCACCATCACCATCTATATACAGATTTCCGCCATTATCAAAATCCAGATTGCCCCGACGACTATTCACACTCACATCAGTAGGTCGGAGATGATGCGCATCAGTGCCGCAGGGTGGATTATTACCAAAGTCTCCATGGGATTTTGCCCACACATGTTCACGATTCCATTCGTCAATATCACCACCAAACTCATCAATCGGTCTTGACCAGCCCGTATAGAGCAGTATCACATTATCGCTGTTATTGATATCCTGATCTGTATATGGTAATATATAGTCACGCAGAGCATTATAAGAATATTCTACGTGATCATCGATAATATTATGCAAAGTGGTTTTTAACTGATTGCCCATCAAACCATCGCAGCCATCATAGTATCCTGCCGGCGGATCTGCCATTATCCCGATTGTCAGGACCAATAATATACTCAGTAACATTATTTTCTTCATCACATCACCTTCTTTCTTTCTGATCAGGCTAAATTTTATCCATTCCCCCTGCTGTCAACCTACTATTTCAGAAGAAGACACCTTGTGATAAGCCTGGTTTGATCATCCATGCTGAGTTTGATCAGGTAAATACCCGAACTGCAACTTTCACCCTGATCATTTTTTCCTGACCAGGTAATTTCATTATCTCCCTTATCCATAACCTGATCAAGCAGAGTACTCACTTTCTGACCCTTCTGGTTATAAATAGCAAGTTCCACCATGCCAGATTGTGGTACGTAGAACGATACCGTTGTGTTGGGATTAAAAGGATTAGGATAATTCCTGAGGTATGGTTTTGCTGGTGCAATGGTATCTTCATCTTCATCACCAATATTCCACAGATCTTCATCATAAAGGCAGGGAATATTAAGGGTATCCAGATCAGCTTCAAAGATCATTGTTTCACCCCAATATTCACGAAATATCAATTCTGGAGAGACCAATATTTCACAACTGTCTCCCGCAGCCATTACCAAAGGCAGCTCGAGTTCATCAATAAAACTCCAATAGAATAGAACCGGCTCAGGGTGTGGATAACCATCTAAGGTCGTGAAATAGATATCCTGCAAAGTCACAGGATAATCACCAGTATTATAGATAGTGATTTCTTCATCAAGCTCATCATCAAGATCACACACGATAGTATCTTTAGAAGCTGTCAAATAAGTAACATCAGGATATTCCACAGTGATCAGGTCTTCTGCCTGCACTGAGTCCAGCACGGTATCATGCCAGGCATAAAAAACCGGTGAGTATATTCCTGGTTCAGTATAAGTATATTCTGCTCCATACCCTAAACTATCTGTGAGAATGGAATCAATGATACCATCAGCATCAAAATCCCAGGCAAGTGAATCTGGAGCATGCAGAGTGTGATCTTCAAAGTGTACAGTTAAAGGCACTTCACCAATAGTGGTATCGCAGATAAAGTCCGGCAGATAGTTATATTCCGGCTGCCAGTCCATCACCACTTGATAGCCTTCATTGCAGATCTGAATTTCCAGTGCCTGCAGTTCATTGATAGTAGGTGGATCATTTATCCACTGCTCCCTCAATTCATTTATCTGGGCAAAGTGTTCTTCTTCATAAGCCCTTGCCACATCCCAGTAACCGGTACCATTTGGGTTCCGTAATAACCAGGAGTCTGCAAAGTTCGCTGGCGTCGCATTATAGATCAATTGCCTGATCTGGGTAGCCCGATCAGTTAATGGAACAGATGGACTGCCTGATGCCGGCTGAGGTACTGAGGGGCAAACTGCCCAATAGGGGAGGGCAATCCCGCTGACAGGTACTCCCAGATTCGTCCACATGGTGCTTAGCCAGGCAGGTTCATTTGGGGTTGAGCCATGCATCAGGGCTACTGATGAAAAGCTGTTACCATTATTACTATAGGCAGTGGAAAGATAGCCATAATTGGAATTAATACTCCACCTGTCTTCAAAGGGTACATCCAGCAGGTTTTCTTCTTCGTCATAAAACCCCCTGAGTATCTGAGGAAATATATCTTCCCATTCTATAGGACCAGCTTCAGCAAGATCCGCAAGTACATGATTCATCATCGTATATCTGAAGGTAGGAGTTCCTCCACCTGCGATAGAAAAATTATCCCTGATCAGAAAGCCATATTGCGTATCAGCGGTATCATAAAGCCAATAATCATTAGGTGCCACTTCCAGTACCACAGCAGCTCCCGTGGCATCCATCATCACATAATTAGTGTGCGTTTCTCTACCAGACACATTTGTGCTGTCCAGAAAGGTAAGAAATTCTGCCACTGTAGAATAATTGCGCAAAGCCTGCAGCATGCAGTCTCCATTGCCGGGTAATCTTTGCAGATCA
Organism: Candidatus Stygibacter australis; assembly: GCA_030765845.1. Lineage (NCBI taxonomy): Bacteria > Pseudomonadati > Candidatus Cloacimonadota > Cloacimonadia (SeqCode) > Cloacimonadales (SeqCode) > Candidatus Stygibacter > Candidatus Stygibacter australis. The sequence goes on along the minus strand of JAVCDJ010000176.1, from coordinate 4,643 downwards.
CCAGAAAGGGCATTTGCAATTGCCAGACCCGTCTCATTCATACCCATCCACACATATTCTGATCCGCTATTACCTGAGCCTATATATTCATAAGTATAGCCATCTTCATGCGTCACATGCACATTATTCCCTGCTTCTCTTGATTTCCAGATTATGGGACGCCCATCTGCTGTAGCAGAACCATTGATCACGCCTAATGTACAGCAGAATAATTCACTGATCAATAGGATAAATACAAAACTTATAACCAACTTCCTCATAACTACTCCCTATACTATTTTAATAATAAACACTTTCCTGCGGATATTTGTTTACCATCAATCTCAAGTCTATAGAAATAAACCCCACTGCCGACAGATATACCTTTATTATTATTTCCCTGCCAGATCACGCTGTAATTGCCGGTACCCCGGCTGATATCCACCGGGAGACTGTTCACTTTCTGACCCCTGATATTATATATCCCAATTTCTGCTTCATCAGCAGTCTGATTCAAGGTAAAGGTAATTTTCGTCTCAGGATTAAAGGGATTAGGATAATTCTGATTTAAAACAGCTTTGGTGATCTCTCCAGGTGAAGTAAATCTTTCCAGGTCCGGCACAAAGCCATAGTTCTTCTCCGTATATGTCCACCTGATAGTTTCCACCTGGTCAGGGGAACGCATTTCTATATAATAATATTCATTAGGACTATCCACTTCAACTGCTGCACCATTAAATGGAGTCCAGTCTGTCCAGCCTATCAATCCCACATTATCAAAATATCCCTGACTGGTTCCTTCTGGAGGTGGATACACCGTAGATCGGTAGTCAATAAACCGTTCATTATCCTCCAGCTCCGGCAGATCTGCCCAGACGTATGTCCAGGGGTTATCTCCATCAAGTGGGGGAGTGCCGTACATGTTAATATAATTCCCTCCGGTTCTATTAGCATATGTTCTTATCTGCACCTCGGCATCTTCTGTATTACTGGTGCGGATATAGCCATGCAGTGAGTAATCCACATCGTCATAGAGCTTGATCCTGCCTTCCAGATTTGTGATGATATTATCTCCAGCAGAAGATTCCAGCTCAATGCAAAGAGAATTATCACCCATATAGGGTTCTTCCTGGGTCAGCCATTCATGACTTGAATTTATAGCCCATTCACTGCACCCTTCCGGCTCAAAATTTCCATGATAGACAATTTCTCTACCTAACCGGAATTCCCAGCCGGTTCCTTCATCAATTGTATTCAAAGATGAAAATGACCCGGCTTTATGCAGCAGGATGGGACCTGTAGTATAATATTCATCTCTAAGTTCCAGATCATCAAATTCTATAAATCCGTGAGAATATACCTGCATACTCAAGGTATCCAGAATGATCTCTGCCTGGATAGAATCCCGATTTACGTAGAGGTACCCATTCAATTCCCTTGATTTCTGGGCTAAATGATCAAGGATATAAAGTCCCAGTTCTCCTTCTGCGGGAACTGTGATATTATCATCTATATAGCAGGGTTTTATATAAAATCTCTCAAAGCCGTCTTCCCCTGCTTCGGAATATAAGATACAGGTCGGCATAGTTTCAGTATAGGAAAGGTCAAAGATAAAATTACCCAGCGAGTGGGCGATCAGAATGCCATTATAAACCTCAAAACCCTGTACAATATGCGGATGATGACAGATCACAAGGTCAGCACCTGCATCCACAGCATAATGACGGTATTCCGTATCCCACGCTTGAGGTATATCATTCCGCCAGCTATAATTCTCATCCTCAGGATTCGGCTCCAGATACCACTCTTCTGGCAAACCGTCATAATTCGAGCTTGGTCCTGTGGAATATTCACTTCCGCAATGCAGCTCCATGATCACCAGGTCACTTACCTGCCGCACCTCTTCTATCTGTTTCTGCATATAATATTTCGTAAGATAGGCAAATCCAGATTTATCATAGCCGCAATTCAAATATGGCTGAAAATTATTATATTGCCCGGTCCTGTCTGATGCTGCCAGAAATGCCAGATTGATCCCCTTCTTATTATATATAATTGGTCGATATGCTTCATAAGAATTCAATCCTGCCCCGGAATACAGCACTCCAGCAGAGTCAAGAGCTGTCTGAGTATCTGTGATACCTTCTTCCATATAATCCAGAATATGATTATTTGCCAGAGTCACAATATCAATCCCGGCATAGGCAAGACCTTCCGCACTTGATTCCTGTCCCTTGAAGTAAATAGTTTTTGTGGGATGATGATTATTGGAGTCCGTCAATGGACATTCCAGATTACCCACGGTAATATCTGCCGCATATCCAAGTATTGACAAAGTGGAATCAAAAATAGCCTCATATCCATAGCCATTGATAATATTATTTATTTCCCGTGCCAGAACAATATCACCCGTAAAATTAATCGTCAATGGCAGACTGCTGCTGCCTTCATTAACTTCAATCACGCAGGAAGCATAGCCCTCCAGAGCAGTATCATCAGTTACTTTCAATGATACAGAATAAGGATGATCATCAGTAACCCGGTAGGTGTAATCAAATTCTGCTTCCTCCATTACTGTGTTATCGCCCATTTGCCAGTAATAAGCCAGGGAATCTGAATCCTCATCAATCACCTCGCATTCAAAAGAAATTTCCACATCTCGGCTGCCGTCTCTATTATTACGTACTTCCAGTATTTCATAACTAATGCTCACGACTGGTGCCACTGGCAGCAGGGTGGTCATATTGCGTATTTCATCAAAATACACATCCCCATAATTTGAGCGGTTATTGATGAATACCATTCCTTTGATGCGGGGTAGATAATTAAATCTTGCCTGCCAGTCATCTGCTACCGGAAAATTCACCTCATGCCACTCATTATTGCTATATAGCCCCTGATAGCAGGTCACCCATTCCTCGATATTCAGGCAGGAGCCACCCGCTATTGAATATAATAATACATTGAAATCATCATAAAATCCTATCCCGATCGTATCGCCCACATTCGCTATATATACAGCTGACTGCCAAACGTCCCCACTATCGACAGTCACTGGATAAAACGCCATCCGCTTTGCTGTATTGCCATATAGATGTAATGAAGCAGATGTGTCATTATAGCCAAAATCACTTGTATATTCACAACTATCCGGTTCTGTATCCAGATCACGCCAGGAGGTAAGCTCCGGGGGTGAATTATCAAAATCCTCAATAGTCACGGTTTTACTGAATATACAACCAGCTTCCTGAACTCCCACTCCAAATAATGATAAGGTACTCAGCAATATAAAAAACACTATAATCGGTCTCATAGATGGCCTCCTTGCCAGATACATTTATTGCACAACACAATATCTAATGCAAGGAAAAAAACTCTTAAGCACTCAGAATTTCTCATTATAGATCATTCAATCTTTTTCAAACTAAAATTATCCCCTGCCAAATTCACCCTGTTCACTATGTTCACAATGTTCACTGCGTTTACCAAAAAAAAGGTTCTTGACTGAGTTGCATTGCAAAAAAATCCTGCTTTCGTGCTGGAATAGCTCAGACCGGTAGAGCAACTGATTCGTAATCAGTAGGTCGGAGGTTCGATTCCTCTTTCCAGCACCACCCTTATTTTTTATAACAGATCATAACGACTTCAGGACTGCTCGACTTCATGACTGCTGGACTGATAGACTGCACGACTTCAGGACTGAGAGACTGAGTGACTGAGTGACTGAGTGACTGCACGACTTAAAGACTGAGGGACTGAGGGACGGTGAGACTGAGGGACTGAGGGACTTCTGGACGGATAGACTGCTCGACTGATAGACTGCCCGACTGAAAGAATAAACAAATAATAAATTCTTCTCTTCTCCAGTTCGTTTTGTTCGTAATTGTTCGTTGCTTAAAATCCTACATTACATTCTTTCGCGCAATTTAGCGTTTTTAGCGGTTAAAAGAATCTTACATTACATTTAATTTTACATTTTACATTTTACATTTTCAATTTCCCGCTCTGTATTCATCCGTTCACCCTTCACTAATCACTGTTCACTAAAAAAAAGGGGCTTTCGCCCCCTTTTTTTATACAGTCTCTATCGAGCTGTTCAAAGTGCTAAGATCCAATCCACAAGCCGGCATAACGGCTGCTGTGATCAGATTACCTACATTAGGAGCTTCGGTGCCCAATAGGTCACCAATCTCTCCTCCGAAATTATCTACTGTTAAAGTGCTCAGATCAAATGATGTAACTTCTGCTGCTCCAAAGCAAGCCGCAATAAATAATGCATAGTTATTTACATCACGACTTGGAAGCTTACCTTCATGCTGAGTATCATTCCAGGCATCTTCATAGGTACTCATATCAGCTTGAAAACCTTCTGAGGCATCATTCCAGGTACTAGCTATTGCCTGACACTGGGCACCGAATGTTGCATTCTGTGATGTTAATTCATCGGGATACGCGTACTTTCTCATTGAATTGATTCCGAAACGGTCCTTATACGGTGAAAAAACCATTCCATCAACATAACCAGAAAAGTACTGGTAGAGGACACTGGGTCTAACTTTCATTGTTTCTCCTTTGTTATGTAATGCTTCAGGAACCGGGCGCCAAAAATAGCTCCATCTTCATCACCATTTTAACACACACAAGATGTCGATATCGTATCGATT
>JAVCDJ010000175.1 GCA_030765845.1 Candidatus Stygibacter australis | reverse complement strand
GAATACTTATATAAATCACTTAAAGGTCCTAAGAAGAAAATTGATGTAGATGATAGTTACAAGAAATTAGGTGTTTTAAAAAAAATGTATGAGACTACTAAAATTGATTTTGCCTCATTCTAAGGTTGAGTTATGAATTACTTCAATAAAAATGAAAATCAAAATTTGGACTCCAATAAATGTATAAATTCTCCTTTTTCATATTCTGTTCTTTCAGGTGTTACAGGAGTAAGTGTTCAAAATTCATATAATCATTGGGCTACAACTGCAACATTGGAACTCAATTTTAATGCAGCCAGTAATTCTTGGGCAATGAATCAGGCTAAGGGTATTTTAGGTGAAAACTTAATGCATGATCTACTGGGTGAAACTGGTGGATGGGCAAGAATTACTCCTGCTGGTACCCAACAAGGTATCGATGGATTATTTATTAAGTTTGGTAATGGAGGAAAAATTATTGATGTACTTGTTGGAGAAGCCAAGTATGGATCATCCCAACTAGGACAAACGGTATATTCTGGAAAACAGATGAGTCATGAATGGATCAGTTATCGCTTAAAACCGAGTAGTAATCAATATAGCAATATATCTAATAAGATCAATGCAGGTAAGTTTACTATTGTAAATAATCTTCCAGTAGGTAATGAAAAAATAATTACAATTCCGATGGAAAACTTTGGGCAAGCAAGGGTATGGCTTAATGGAGACGAGATTAAAATCTTTATGGATGGTGATTCTGTTAATTTAAATTATCTAAGCAAGCACTGTGAAGCAATATCTCAAAGACTTCTTGGAGCTGCTGATCAAGGGATTTATCGTCCAAGACTATTTAGAATTAGTTACCGAGGAGACATCCATAAATTTGAGATATGCAGACTTGACAAGGATGGGTCTATATTTGGTAAACCACAAGTAATTCAAGATAAATTTGATAATTTGCCAGAAGATTATCAAATTGCTTTACGAAAACATTTTATATATATATTTAGAAGAGAAGGATTGAATGATATAGAAGCTAAGGTTTGGGCGGACAAATGCTGTAATGAACCAGAATATTTCAATAATTTCGATAAACAAAAAAAATGGTCAATGGAATATGGGCTAAACTCTAATTTGTTTATGGGTGGAATATTGGCAGGTATAGGAGGGGCTGTTTTGGATTCAATAATGCAATTCATCATATCTGGTGATATCGACACGAACCATAGCATTAAAATCGGTGCATTGTCTTTTTGCTCTTTCGTAGGTGGAAATATAGCAAGTGTACATTTACATTGGGTTTTTACAAGAAGTAAATGGGGACAAAATTTTGCTACTAAGTTTCCTTGGCAAAAAGCTGGCAGCTTGTCAATATGTACTACCGTAAGTAAAATTGGTGGAAGCATTATATCGGCAGCAATATTTGCCTATGGGGGATACCTTTTAGGTTTATATGATTTGAAAGATGCTAATAGATTGGCAATTATAAGTTCTATTGGTCTTACTGGAGCAGGATTGATATCTACTGTTTCAATTAGCCTTGTGGCAAATTTGTGCACAGCTAGTACAGGTACTGCAATATCTCATCTTTCAGGTGTTGCTGCAACAAATGCTATTACAGCCTGGTTTGGAGGAGGTGCTATTAGTGCTGGAGGTGGTGGAATGGCTGCAGGAACTCTTGTGCTATCTGGAGGTACTTTCGTAATTGTCGTAGCCATAACCGCAGGAATGAAGATAATATTTCAAATTGAAGATGCAAAGACTCAGTATAATTTGTTGGTTGGTAAAATAACAATTGTAAAAGAAAACTTAAATCAGTAAATAGCAAAATAGCTATATATAATCAAAAGGAGGAAATATGGATTTATCCAAAGGAATGAAGGGTACAGCAATTGCAATTGCTATGAAGTTTTGTGCAGGATTAATTAAGGGAAAGATTACAGAATACGCTAATAAGTATCTATCAAGTTACGGTAGATTGATTGATTATCAGCTTGATTTTGAAAATAAGCGGGTGATTGTAACAATAGAATTGAAAGGTGAAAAAGAGCATTTTAACATAGTTTTATCAGATTTAAAAGTGTTTGAGATTGCTGGGGAATATTATTTGGAGATAGGCACTTTTGATATTGAGCGAGAATGGATAAAACTATTAGGTCAGGATTATCTGGATGGTAAATTTGGAGATCCAAGAATAAATTTATCAGAAAAGGTGGGTAAAACATTGAGCATTGTTCTTAAGTAAACTTTAACTTAATCTGAGCAAATGAGCAGTATTATGAGATAAATGTAGATGATAATATTGAGATGGTCAATAACCTGACAGTTTATCCCAATCCATTTAATCTGGAAATAAATATCAGCTTTGAGTTGGAAAAATCTGGGTTTATATTACTGGAAGTGTATAATATCAAGGGTCAGAGAGTTTGTACCCTGATTTCTGATGAATTCACAGCAGGTAAGCATTTAGTAACCTGGAATGCTTCAGAACAGAGCAGTGGAATATATCTGCTAAAGTACCAATCAGAGAATATAATGGAAACCAGGAAGGTAATTTTACTGAAATAGATTTGGATATTATCTATCTGCAAATAAATGATTTACGTCCAATAATTGACTCTTTGGCGGAACCTCAGTACCCTCACTGTGGGTTCCCTATGGCTTGAATAACCATTTTTGCAGGTTATATGCCTACAATATAACATCAGTTCAAACAAGATATTTACTTTTATAAAATCTGGCATCTACTCCGTTTTATTTTCCCCGCATCTCAATGTTTGATAGACTGACTGGTAGGGGCAGACCAATGTGTCTGCCCTCTTCAGATTATATTAAAATAGCAAATTCTGGGCAGACACGCGGGTCTGCCCCTACCATAGCCTGGTTCATAAGCACAGCAATTTAATTTCGTGATAATGCCTGAAGCAAGCTTTTATTTGATACCAAAAAACTCTCCCAACAGAGCATCTCATCAGCGCTGAAAAGCCAGAGGTAATAAATAGATAGTTCACGAATTTATTAGTTAATATATCCCGTCAAATCGTTATCATTAATTTCATTGACAGCAGAAATGACATATATTTCCTGCTCTATTGAGGTAAATAAATATGAGAGATGAACTGACACCAATAAAGATAGTGAAAGAGCTCGATAAATTTATTATCGGGCAGGAGAAAGCCAAAAGGGCAGTAGCAGTAGCTTTTCGCAATAGATGGAGACGTCAGCAGGTGAAAGGCATATTGCGTGATGAGATCATGCCTAATAATATAATTCTGATAGGTCCCACGGGAGTGGGGAAGACCGAGATCGCCCGGCGTATATCAAAGCTTACCCAGGCACCTTTTATCAAGGTGGAAGCCAGTAAATTCACTGAAGTTGGCTATGTGGGGCGCGATGTGGAATCAATGGTGCGAGAGCTGCTAAGCATTGCTATTAATGAAGTGCGTCAGGAATTAACTGCTGAGGTTTCAAATATTGCATTGCAGCATGCCAAAAAACGGGTGCTGGACAAATTAACACCCAAAATCCCTGGCAAACCGGATGATACTGAGCAGGAAAAGGAAGAACGGCAGGATCGCTATAAACGCCAGCGTGATAAGATGGAAAGCCTGCTAAACGAAGGGAAACTGGATGACAGGGAACTGGAGATTGATTCCACAAAATCACCCTTGAAACAAATGGAATCTTTCTCTGAAACTGGTATGGGCACGATAGATTTTCAGATTGGCGATATCTTAGGTGGGATATTACCACTCAAAGGTGAAAAGAAATCTAAGAAAATGAAAGTTCCGGAAGCCATTACTTATTACTTCCAGGAAGAATCAGACAAATTAGTAAATCGTGAGACTGTGATCAATATTGCCAAAGATCGAGTTCAGAATAATGGTATTATCTTTATAGATGAAATAGATAAAATAGCTACTACGGATCATAAGATGGGTTCTGATGTATCACGCAGCGGAGTACAGCGCGATCTGCTGCCAATCGTGGAAGGCTCAAACGTGCCCACTAAGCACGGTATAATCGATACATCCCATATCCTGTTCATCGCAGCAGGAGCTTTTTCAAGTGTTAAACCATCTGATCTGATCCCCGAACTTCAAGGCAGATTCCCGATCAGAGAAGAACTGAACAGCCTGACCAAGGACGATTTTATCAAAATCCTCACATTACCGCAGAACTCACTAACCAAGCAGTATAAGGCAATGCTTAAAACCGAAGGAGTGGAGCTTAGTTTCACTGAAGACGCGCTTGAATTGATCGCGGATTATACGGCTCAGGCAAATGAAAAAATGGAAGATATTGGTGCTCGCAGATTGCATACTATTCTCAATACTCTTCTGGACGATTATCTCTTTGATATTCCTAATAAAAAGATAAAATCTATCAAAATAAAACCAGACTTTGTGAAAGCAAAACTGCAGGATATTATCGATAGTGAAGACCTTTCTAAATATATTCTCTAAAATATGAAATCAAGGCAGACTGACCTTACTACCGGCAATCTGCTCCATAATTTGATCATATTGGCTTTGCCGATCATGGCTTCAAATCTGGTGCAGACGCTATATACCGTAACGGATGCTTTCTGGCTGGGCAAGCTGACAGAAGGTGCACGCGATGCTGTTGCTGCCGTGGGTATTAGTTTTCCGCTAATATTTTTCCTGCAGTCATTTGGCTTTGGCTTCGTGATTTCCGGTAATTCCCTGATTGCCCAATATAAAGGAGCAGGACTTACAGAAAATCTCAAAAAAGTAACAGGTCAATACGTATTGATAATGCTGGCATTTTCCGCTTTTTTCCTTGTTGTGAGTCTTTCACTTTTAGATAATATCTTAAGCTGGCTGCACACTCCCGCAGAAATTATGGATGTCACCCGTGATTATATGTCCATTATCATACCAGCCCAGGTTTTCATGTTCATTTTCATCAGTATCCAGAGTTTTTATCATGGAGTGGGCGACACAGTGAATCCCATGAAGATACAGATGATCTCAGTTGGTATAAATCTGGTGATAGACCCGCTAATGATCTTTGGCATCTGGATATTCCCGGAAATGGGCGTTCTCGGGGCTGCTTATGCTACATTATTTGCCCGGATACTGGCTGCTCTGATGGCAGTTATTTCTCTTGCCACTATTCATAAAGAATTATTACCCAATCTCAAAGACATTATTCCCGATATCAAGATGCTTAAAAAGATCATCTCTATCAGTATCCCTGCTTCTTTTGGACATTCTATGACAAGTTTCGGGTTCGTCTTTCTCCAGAGTTTTGTCAATAGTTTTGGCACTTTAGTGATTTCTACAAATATGCTCAGTATGCGGATTCAAAGTCTATTTATGATGCCTGCACTGGGGATTTCCACTGCGCTTTCTGCTGTGATTGGTCAAAATCTGGGTGCCAGAGAAGTGCAAAGAGCCAAAGAAAGCGTGGGTATTGCTCTCAAACTGGTAGTTTCGATCATGGCAGTCGGCGGAGCAACGATCTTCTTTTTCGGGGGTTCGATCATCAAAGTATTTATCGATGACCCTGCTGTGATTGCTCTGGGTGCCCAGGTAATGAAGATAACCTGCTTCACATCGCTTGTATTTGCCATTGTATTTGTGTTCCTGGGGGTTTTTAATGGTTCAGGACATACAAAATCTACTATGGTAATCAATATTGCCAGATTATGGGCATTCCGAATCCCACTGGTTTTCATTCTCTCCGGAGCGATTATGAATTACTGGATTTTCGCAAAACCTCCTTTGACTGGAATTTTTACTGTCTTAGCCTATCCGCTGCGCGAGAGACCCTATTTTGCCCTCTGGTATGCCATGCTGGTAAGTAATATCCTCTCTGCTACCTGGGCATACATCATCTACCGTAAAGGAAAATGGCAAAAAGCCAAAATCCACAGCTAAGCCAGGAATCGTAACAGTACACCGGACAAGAGTTCTGGGCGAACAGATTAATTTACCCAGCCTCTGCCGGATTCCAGAAGTCCTGCCCGAAATACGTTCAGCACTCCTGATCCTTATAGGGTGAACTGGAAAAATATGCCATAAACTAATAAAAAACATATTTCTTGATGCAGAACGTTTTATGTTTGATTGGTGTGAAGTTAAGTTACTTTTGCTTTCCTATACTATCTTAGTGAGTTTTTTAGTATCCATATTGAAATGAAATACATTTATGCTTGCCTCTTCGAGGAGTGTCTTGGCGAGTTTATCTTCGTAGAGTTCTGATACTATGATGGTTTTTATTTCGGCATTTATGAGCATTTTGGCGCAGATGGAGCAGGGCTGATTTGTGCAGTATAATTCACCATTTGCTATGGATAGTCCATTCACGGCAGCTTGAATAATGGCGTTTTGCTCTGCATGCACACCGCGGCAAAGTTCGTGTCTTTGCCCCGAAGGGATGGAACTATCCTGACGCAGACAGCCGGTTTGAATGCAATGAGGAACACGCTTGGGAGCGCCATTATATCCTGTGGACATGATCTGATTATTTTTCACTATCACAGCTCCGACTTTTCGTCTAAGGCAAGTAGAGCGTTCGCGTACCAGATACGCCATTTTCATAAAATATGTGTGCCAGTCCGGTCTATTATGCTTCATCAATCCTCCAAAATAGGTTTTTTATTTAATTCAGCCTGAGATTTACGAAAATACCAGGGTTCTAAGCTGGAAATAGTTTCAAAATCAAAGTTCAGATCAGGTTTCTCCATCATTGTGAGTGAGACAAGCGTCATGGCAGTGGGAATTCTTTGATGAGGTAGAGCTGTTTTATAATTGATCTTTAAATCAGAGATCAGGTCTCTGTATCTGGAAATACCATCACCGGTAATAATTACCGGCTGGTCAATCTGAGCCAGGAATTCTGCCGGTTTGGCATTGCAGGGGGGAATGATCTCCTGTAGATCAGGAGTGTAAAGCGCTGCATAAACTTCCTGCATTCGGGCATCCATAAAGGAGAGGATGGGTAGTTCATTGCCATATAGATTAGCCGCAAGCAGTCGCAGAGTGTTAACAGGAAAGAGTGGAATTTCATGAGGAAAGCTGAGACCTTTGGCAGCAGCAAGTCCTATCCGGAGTCCGGTAAATGAACCGGGACCATTGGAGATGGCAATAATATCCAGATCAGATATTTGCAATGAGCTGCTTTTGAGGGCTGCATCTATCTGCGGTAAAAGGCGTTCTGAGTGAGTGACCTTGATATCGAGGTAAGAGCTGAACACAATCCGATCATCTTTGACCACTGCCACGCTGCCCCAGCTCGATGACGTCTCTATGCCCAGAATATTCAATTCTTTGCTCCTTTATTATGAGGATATGCTACCAATAGTGTGAGTAGAGAATATGTGTCAAGAAACTTGGGGAAATATCGCCTTTGATAAGAGTTTACTGTGTTCACAAATTATTTGACAACAAGGAAAGGTAAAATATAATTTGCTGGTACTCTATAAGAAAGGAAATATTGAAATTGAAATTATTAATTGCTTCTTTGCAGATTATCCATAGATAGTGGCTGATATTCCTGATTCATGCAGTTTCGTGGACGTAATAAAGGAGGATTATAAACCACAGAAGGCACAGAAATACACAGAAGGAAGATTAAATATAAAAGAAGAAAACTTTGTTAAAGTAGATTAGGTTACTGTTATTTTTTCAGTGAGCTTCAGTGATTTCAATGGTTAGCAAAAAGGAGGATTATAAACCACAGAAGGCACAGAAATGCACAGAAGAATGTAATGTAATATGATAATTTGGAGGAATTCATGAGCGAGTACATTTATCAAAAGGAGATCTATAAGATAAGAGGAGCGATTTATGAAGTATATAAAGAAATAGGATGTGGCTTTCTGGAAGCAGTATATCAGGAGTGTCTTAGTAAGGAATTTCTATTAAGCAAAATTCCTTTTGTTGCTCAACAAAATATTGTTATTGATTATAAGGGAGAAAATCTAGTTCAGTTCTACTGTGCAGATTTTGTATGCTATGATAAAATAATATTAGAGATAAAAGCAATTAAGAGCTTGGAAGATATTCATCTTGCCCAGATAATGAATTACTTAAAAGCAACAGGATTCAAATTAGGATTTCTCGTAAACTTCTATAGTTACCCTAAAGTAGAAATAAAGAGAATTGTTTTGTGAATCACAGAGATCATAAAGGAGAGGATATTACTAAAATGAGTACTTAAAATTAGTTTCTTACATTTTTTCAGTGTAATTCAGTGCCTTCAGGTGCGTCACGAAGTGGTGTACCTCTAGCTGGTGAAAGTCCAGTCCGGTTAATTTTCTGTTCAGCCGGAAGTGAAAAAGATGACTATCTCCAGTAATGGAATAGTCAAAGCTCTTTGAATCGG
>JAVCDJ010000174.1 GCA_030765845.1 Candidatus Stygibacter australis | reverse complement strand
CAGGTATTTGATCTCTAAGAGGGATATCAAGGTAAGTACCCATAAATTTCTCTCTTTCTACCTGCAGCCAGGGATATACACTGGCAGAAGCATCCATTGCTTCCAGAATAGCGATCATATTACGGCTCTTTTCTTTTATCTCAACCACATCACCCTGTTTTACCAGGAATGAAGGGATATCAACCTTTCTGCCATTAACTTTGATATGACCATGATTGACGAATTGTCTTGCCTGCATGATAGTACGGGCAAAACCCATACGATAGATAACGGTATCGAGTCTTCTTTCCAGAAGCTGGAGAAGGTTAACTCCAGTCATCCCCTCCATTTTATCTGCTTTTGCAAAATAATTGTGGAATTGACGCTCCAATAACAGATAGGTGTATCTCAGTTTCTGCTTCTCCCGCAGATGTATTCCGTAATCAGAAACACGGCGTCTGAATTTCCCACCATTTCCATGCTGTCCGGGAGGATAATTTCTCTTTTCCAGAAGCCGGTCAAATTTGGGATTTCCATATATATTTTCTGAAAAACGCCGAACGATTTTACCTTTTGGTCCAGTAAACTTTGCCATAAACTTATCCTTTAGATTCTTCTGGTTTTACGGGGACGGCACCCGTTGTGAGGGATGGGGGTTGCATCACTGATCATCGTGACTTGTAAGCCATTATTATCAAGTGAGCGGATAGCAGATTCTCTGCCACCTCCAGGTCCTTTAACAATTACATTAACTTTATTAATACCCATATCCAAGGCAGCTTTTGCAACTTCTTCTGCCGCAAGCTGAGCTGCAAAGGGAGTACTCTTCTTTGAGCCTTTATATCCTATTTTTCCACCACTTGACCAGGTAAGAGTATTTCCTGCCTTGTCAGCCAAAGTGACAATAGTATTATTGAAGCTGGAATGGATATATGCTACACCTTCATTAAATGAGAGTCTAACTCTTTTCTTTTTAACTCTGCGCGCACCTTTCTTTGCCATATTCTATGCTCCTATTTCTTTTTCTTACCTGCACCTGTGCCACGACGACGTCCACGGCGGGTTCTGGCGTTAGTATGAGTTCTTTGACCTCTAACCGGCATCGAACGCTTATGACGAATTCCCCGGTAACAGCCAATTTCCATTAATCTTTTAATGTCCATGGCGTTCTGGGTTCTCAATTCTCCTTCAATCATATACTGAGTTGTTAGAGTGTCTCTAAGCAGCTTTTCTTCTTCTCCAGTGAGATCTTTTACCCTTTTATTAGGGTCAATCCCGGTAAGAGCGAGCACCTTCTCAGAAGTTGTGCGCCCAACTCCAAAAATATAAGTAAGACCAACGACAACTCGTTTGTCTTTTGGTAATTCAACACCTGCTATGTGTGCCAACCTATATCCTCCTTATCCTTTAACCCTGGCGTTGTTTATGCTTCGGATTTGCCGGGCATATTACTCTGATAACGCCATTTCTCTTTATGATTCTACAATCTTTACAGATCTTCTTAACTGACGCTTTAACTTTCATACATATCTCCTATTTGTAGCGATAAGTGATTCTGCCCCGATTGAGGTCGTAAGGTGATAATTCAACTTTTACTTTATCACCAGGAAGAATCCTTATATAATGCATTCTGATCTTACCGGAACTATGAGCAATGATCTCATGACCATTCTCCAGTTCTACACGGAACATTGTGTTTGGCAATGCCTCTTTTACAACACCTTCAACTTCAATTACACCTTCTTTTGCCATTAAATTTCCTTTAGTTATATGGTAGTGTGAGTATCTCTGGTTCACCATCAGTTACCAGGATAGTATTTTCAAAGTGTGCCGAAAGACTGGCATCAGCAGTGAAAAACTCCCAACCACGCTCAATGACCATGTTAGTGCCAATATTGACCATCGGTTCAATAGCCAGTGTCATACCAGCCTTGAGCCGTGGTCCCTTACCTTCGATACCAAAGTTGGGGATCATAGGGTCTTCGTGCATGTCCCTGCCTATCCCGTGTCCGGTTAGATCATCTGCGACATTAAAACCATTTTCCCTTGCGTAGGAACCAATCGCCCATGAAATATCACCAATCCTGTTACCTGATCTTGCCATCTTCATGCCGCGATCGAGGGCTTCTCTGGTAACAGTAAGTAATTTTTCAACTTTTTTGTTCATCTCACCCACAGCAAAGCTGCGAGCTCCATCTCCATGATAATTATTCTTATATGCACCAACATCAATACCAATCAGGTCTCCATCTTTAAGGATTCTGTCTTTGGCAGGAATTCCGTGCACAATACAATCATTCACAGATGCACAAATAGCTGCTGGATAGGGTTCCAATCCAGGAATTCTGTATCCTTTAAAACTGGGAACAGCACCTTGGCTAAGGATATAATCCTCGGCAATCTGATCAAGTTCCCAGGTACTCACTCCCGGTTTGATATGTTGTGCCATTAATTCCAGCACACCACCAACTATCCGGTTGCTTTCCCTCATCAAAGCTATTTCTTTATTATTTTTTATAAAGATCATTTTATTAACGGCTGCGAGCGCGCAATTTACCTTTTTTCATAAACCCGTCATAATGCCGCATTACAAGGTGAGATTCGATCTGCTGGAGGGTATCAAGAGATACACCAACCACAATGATCAATCCAGTACCACCAAAATAGAAAGGCAGACCTGCCCATCTTTGCATAAATTCTGGCATTACAGCTATGAATGCAAAAAATATTGCACCAGGTAAAGTGATTCGTGTAAGTACATTGTTGATATAATCAGAAGTTTTCTTGCCCGGTTTACGACCAGGAATAAATCCACCATACTTCTTCATGTTCTCTGCCATCTCTACAGGATTGATAACCATTGCTGTGTAGAAATAAGCAAAAAAGACGATCAGAAGTACATAAAGCAGAGTGTATAAAAACTTTCCAGGTGACATTATGTTCACTATAGATGTAGCAAATTCACTATCTTTGAAGAATGTTGCTATAGTTCTGGGAAACATTAACACTGATTGAGCAAAGATAATCGGGATCACACCAGCACTATTCACCTTAAGTGGAATAAATGTGCTTTGACCACCATAAACCTTGCGACCAATAACTCTCTTTGCATATTGAACAGGTATTTTTCTTACACCTTCAGTTACCAGCACTACTGCAGCAGTAACAATTACCATGACAATAATCACGGCAACAAATGGAAAAATTTTCATAGCCCCGATTCTGAGCATACTAAACATATGCAAGAAACCCTGGGGGTAACGAGCAATAATTCCTGCAAAAATAATTAAAGAAATACCATTTCCAATACCGTGTTCTGTGATCTGCTCACCAAGCCACATAATTATCATAGTTCCTGTTACCATACTAAGGACGGTAACGAATAAAAACATGATTCCTTG
This sequence comes from Candidatus Stygibacter australis, assembly GCA_030765845.1. Taxonomy (NCBI): domain Bacteria; kingdom Pseudomonadati; phylum Candidatus Cloacimonadota; class Cloacimonadia (SeqCode); order Cloacimonadales (SeqCode); genus Candidatus Stygibacter; species Candidatus Stygibacter australis. The sequence continues at coordinate 16,444 of JAVCDJ010000174.1, read as the reverse complement.
ATCTGGGACTGCGCCTGGCAGATTCTGCAGGAATAAAGCAATACCTATTGAATTAAAGGCAGCAATACCCACAGTACCATATCTGGTATACTGTTGGATTTTCTTTTGACCTTCGGCACCTTCTTTTCTGAGCTTTTCAAAGAAAGGGATCACACTACCTAATAACTGAATAACAATAGAAGTAGTAATATAGGGCATGATTCCTAATGCAAAGATAGAAGCACGCTGCAGATTTCCACCCACAAAAAGATCAAACATGCTGAACATGTTCCCATCTGAACCTGCTCTATCGAGAAATTCTTTCAAAGCTGAGGCATTAATGCCTGGAACAGGAACAAAACTACCCAGTCTGTAAATGATCAGGATCAGAGCAGTATAGAGGATTTTCTTCTTAAGATCAGGTATTTTAAAAATATTGCTGATACTGTTAAACACTTTAAATTACCTCCGCTTTTCCACCAAATTTTTCAATAGTTTCTTTGGCTGCTTTGGAAAAGGCATTGGCTTTGATTGTAATTTTCTTGTTGAATTCTTCTTTTTTATCAGCTAAAATCTTCACAGGTGACTTTTCATTCTTACGCAGCTTTCTGATCAAATCCAGCTTTTCCAGCTTTTCGATATCAAATTCTGTGTCATCAATTGACTGCAGTATATGCAAATTGACGATTCTTGATTCTATGCGAAATGGATTATGGAACCCGCGTTTGGGAAGACGACGCTGCAATGGCATCTGTCCACCTTCAAACCAGGCTGGTATGCTTCCACCTGAACGTGATTTCTGACCCTTGTGCCCGTGTCCGGACGTTTTTCCTGTGCCAGAACCATGACCCTTACCCAATCTCTTCTTATTCTTTTTGATATCTGGCCGTTTTATTTCGTGAAGTAACATCATCTACTCCTTACCAGTTATTCCTGGACATCTTCAACTTTTACCAGGTGAGAAACTTTATTTACCATACCCCTGATAACAGGTGTGTCATTATGAACGCGTGAACTGCTGATCTTTCTTAAACCTAATGCTTTCACAGTTCTTTTCTGATCTTCTTTTCGGCCAATCACACTATGCACCAAGGTAACTTTAATCTTCTTCATTCTTTTCCTCCCTGCCGGTAAGCTCTGCCATTGTCTTACCACGCAAACGAGCTACATCCTGTATTCTTCTCAGGTTCTTTAATCCATTAACGGTAGCTTTCACTACATTTGCTGAAGTATTTGAACCCAGAGATTTTGTGAGAATGTCTTGCACACCAGCAGCCTCGAGTATTGCTCGAGCAGGACCACCAGCGATTACTCCTGTTCCGGGAGAAGCAGGTTTCAATAAAATAATGCTGGCACCAAATCTACCAATGATCTCATGAGGAATAGTTCCTTTAACCAATGGCACATTGAACATCACCTTACCAGCTTTTTCTTTTGCTTTGCGAATTGCCTCTGCAATTTCATTAGCTTTTCCAGTTGAAACACCTATTCTGCCGTTTCTGTCTCCAACAACAACAGTAGCATTAAAACTGAAATTACGTCCACCCTTAACAACCTTTGCCACCCGGTTCGTGTCTATCAGGGTCTCTGCTGCAAAGAGAGGCTCATTATTACGAGGATTATTTCTTTTGTTTTCCACTCATTCCTCCCTTAAAACTCTAATCCGGCTTTTCGGGCACCATCTGCTAAGGCTTTCACTCTTCCGTGATATAAATATCCACCACGATCAAAAGATACCTTGGTAATACCCTGTGCTAATGCTATTTCGCCAAGCTTTTGACCAACTATAAAGCTGGTCTTTGTCTTTTTCGCTTTAGTATCTAATTCCAGCTCTTTTGAGATTGATGACATTGCTGCCAGGGTGTGACCCTTGCGATCATCAATTATTTGAGCATAGATATTTTTTAGACTGCGAAATACAACCAGGCGAGGGCGTTCCTCTGTGCCAAAAACTCTATTTCTGATATGAAAATGACGTCGAGTTCTTGCCAGTCTTTTCTGATACGATATATTTTTACTCTTCATCTAAATAACCTCATTATGCGCCACTCTTACCAGGCTTAATACGTATCCATTCGTTCTCATAGCGAATACCTTTACCCTTGTAATTCTCTGGTGGACGACAATTTCTGATCTCAGCAGCAAATTTGCCAACATCTTCTTTATGGATTCCCCCAACAGTGATCTCAGCCTGAACACCAAGCTTACCCTGTTCTCTACGAGGAATTACTTTGGCATCCACAGTCAGATTGTCTGGTACTTCCATCAGTATTTCATGAGAAAATCCCAGAGCCAATTTTAACCAGGGACCCCGTCTCTCTGCACTATATCCAGTACCAATCACCTGAAGTACTTTCTTGTATCCCTCTGAAACTCCTATGACCATATTATTGATTAACGCGCGGGTCAAGCCATGCAATGATTTCTGCTCTCTGCCGTCATCACTGCGTTCTACCCGTACAAGTCCATCACTTTGCTCAACGCTGATACCTTCCTGAAGTGTATATTGCAATTCACCTTTGGCGCCTTTTACCTTAACGATCATTCCGTTCAGAGATACCTGTACTCCATCTGGTAATTTGATTGGTGTCTTTCCTATTCGTGACATTTTTCCTCTCTTCTTACCATACTTTACAGATGTACTCGCCACCGACTTTGCGTTTGCGAGCTTCCCTGTCAACCATCACACCACAATTTGTAGAAAGCAAAGCACATCCTGTATTATTATATACAGAAGGGATATTACCCGAATTTACATAAATCCGAAGACCCGGCTTACTGATTCTTTCCACACCTTTTAATACAGGTTCCCCGTCATTGGTATAGCGCAGGTTTATAAATATCTGCTTGCGATATATTTTTTTCTCGGGATCTCTGTCAATTAATTCATAGCTGTTAACAAAATTTTCTTCTGCTAATATTCGAACTATAGCCTCTGTCAATTTATTATGATTAACATAAACACTTTTATGCTTAGCCCGATAAGCATTGCGGACTTTTGTTAATGCATCTGCAATTGGATCAGTTATACTCATAGACCTACTCCTTTACCAACTTGCCTTTTGTATTCCAGGGATTTTACCACTAGATGCCAATTTACGAAAACATAATCTGCATATCCCAAAATCACGCATATATGCTCGAGATCTTCCACATAACTTACATCGCGAATATTTGCGTACGGAAAATTTTGGAGCTCTGCGCTGCTTCACAACCCATGATTTCTTAGCCACAATAACTCCTTATCAATTTTTTTTGAAGGGCATGCCCAGACTCTTAAGCAAGGATCGTCCTTCCTCATCTGTAGCTGCCGAAGTTACGATCGAGATATTCATTCCTCGAACCGAATCTATTTTATCATATTCAATTTCTGGAAATACGGTCTGCTCTTTGATTCCCATTGAATAATTTCCCCTGCCATCAAATGACTTGGGAGACATACCGCGAAAATCACGCATTCTGGGGATCACAATAGCGATCAGACGGTCAAGAAATTCATACATGACCTCACCTCTCAAAGTTACCATACAACCAATTGGCATACCTTCACGTAACTTGAAATTTGAGATCGATTTCTTGGCTTTGGTTATCACTGGTTTGCGACCGGTGATCTGTACCATATCTTTTACTGCATGATCCAGAAGCGCTTTGTTTTGCGTTGCCTGACCAACTCCCATATTTATCGTCAATTTTGAGAGTTTAGGCACCTGGTTAGGATTTTTGTAGTCATATTCTTTCATCAGAGCAGGAACTACTTCCTTCAGGTATTTATCTCTTAATCTGTTCATTCCAATCTCCTTAGATCTCATCTCCACTTTTCTTGTCCACGCGAACCCGCTTGTCACCGATTACTCGATAAGCTGCCTTGGTTACATCTCCCAGTTTTTCATTGAAAAGCTGTACATTGGATACGTGAACAGGGGCTTCCATCTGGACTATACCACCCTGTGGATTTTGCTGGGTAGGACGCATGTGCTTTTTGATAAAATTCACCTTTTCCACAATCACTCTTTGAGTCTTGGGGAAAGCTTTCAATACTTTACCTTTCTTGCCTTTGTCTGCACCGGAGATAACGATTACTGTGTCGCCTTTCTTAATTCGTAATTTATTTCTCATCTTAAATTCTCCTAAAGCACTTCCGGAGCAAGTGAAACTATTTTTGAGAAATGCTTCTCTCGCAGTTCCCTGGCTACAGGACCAAATACACGAGTCGCCCTGGGTTCCATTTTTTCGTCTATCATCACACAGGCATTATCCTGGAAACGAATATAGGAGCCATCTTTCCGACGTACTTCTTTATGAGTTCTCACTATTACAGCTCTCTCAACACTACCTTTTTTGATCTTGCTGGTAGGGCTTGCAGATTGAACCGCTACAACGATAACATCACCAAGTGATGCAGATTTCCGCTTGGAACCACCCAACACCTTGATGCATTTTACTTTTCGGGCTCCAGAATTATCTGCAACTATCAACTTTGTTTCTGCTTGTATCATTCCAGGCTCCTTACTTCTTTCTTTCGATTATCCGTTGTAGAGCCCAACGCTTTTCCCGGCTCAGTGGTCGTGATTCCACAATCTCTACTACATCACCTTCACGACAATCATTTGCCTCATCATGGGCTTTGAATTTCTTGTGGCTTCTAACGATCTTCTTATACAGAGGATGTTTATACTGACGCTCAACGCGTACTATGATAGTCTTATCCATCTTGTCGCTTACCACAATTCCCTGTTTCGTTAATTTTCTATGATTTTGCATATCTGCCTCTATTTGCTACTATCGGTACTGAGCTCGGTTATTAAGGTATTAATCCGGGCGATACTCTTCTTCACTTCTACGATCCGATTAGTATTCTCCAGACGATTCATTGACTTCTGGAACCTTAAATTGAATAGCTCTTCCCGGAAATCTTCCAGCTTCTGCTGCAATTCGTCCACGGTAAATTCTCGGAGTTCTTGAATTTTCATTATTCCACTCCTTCTCGAATTATCAATTTGGTGTTCACTGGTAACTTATATGATGCCAGACGAGCTGCTTCTTTTGCTCCAGCAGTATTGATCCCGGTAAATTCAAACATGATCCTGCCGGGTTTAACAACTGCCACCCAATACTCAGGAGCTCCTTTACCTTTTCCCATACGGGTTTCCGCCGGTTTCTTTGTGATTGGCTTATCGGGAAATATTCTGATCCAAAGCTTTCCCGTTCTTTTCATTGTACGTGTGATAGCAACACGAGTCGCTTCAATCTGACGACTGGTTATCCAGCCTGGACTGGTTGTTATGATTGCATAATCACCAAAGTTGATCGTACTGCCACGATAAGCTAATCCTCTTGTACGTCCCGTCTGACGTTTCCTGTATTTTACTTTTTTCGGTGCTAACATCTTTCTTGCTCCTTATGACAGTATATCGCCCTTATAAATCCATACCTTGATCCCAATCACACCATAAGTTGTTGTGATCTCAGTTAAGGCATAATCAATATCGGCTCGTAATGTATGAAGAGGAGTACGACCTTCCTTATAACGCTCTGTACGTGCCATATCAGCACCTCCAAGACGTCCACTTACCTGCAACTTAATACCCTGGGCTCCATTACGCATGGCGTTACGGATAGAAAATTTCATCGCGCGGCGGAAAGTAACTCGATTCTTGATTTGACGGCCAATCTCTTCACCTACCAGACTGGCATCTATCCATGGATTCTTTATTTCCAAAACGTTGATAAATACCTTCATTTCAGCATCACGATCCTTGTTTACTAGAACGGTGATCTCACTACGAAGCTTATCTATCTCAGTACCTTTACGACCTATTACATGTCCAGGTCTACCAGTGCTGATATCAAGCGTGATTGATCTCGTTTTACGGGATATCTCTATCCTTGAAATCTGGGCATCGGGCAGACGGCTTTTCAAATATTTCCTGATCATCAGGTCTTCATGAAAATTCTGGATATATTCTTCTTTTGTAGCAAACCAGATAGACTCGGTATGCTTGTTCACGCCTATTCTATATCCAATTGGATTAGTTTTTTGTCCCAATCTACCCTCCTATTCCTTTTCCGACAAGGCAAGTGTGATATGGCAAGTTCTACGTCGTATTATTGTCGCTCTCCCATGTGCTCTGGGACGATGCCGGCGCATGATTGGTCCATCATCCGCAAATACCTTGCTTACTACCATATCTCCTGTATCGACTTTATTATCTTTCTGCTGGGCATTAGCTACAGCTGAATTTAATAATTTAGCTATATATACCGCTACCCGCTTCTTAGAAAAAAGCAATATATTCTGAGCTTCTGGAACTTTCTTGCCGCGTATCAGGTCCAGAACCAAACGAGCTTTCCTCGCTGATCCTCTCAGATTTTTTACTCTGGCTATTGCTTCCATTACATAACCCCTTTATCTCTGTGCTTTCTTTTCTTTGTGCCCACGGAAGGTACGCGTCGGGGCAAATTCTCCCAGCTTGTGTCCCACCATGTTCTCGGAGACATATACTGGTACAAATTTGCGTCCATTATGTACTGCAAAAGTGTGCTCTACAAATTTTGGGAGAATTGTGGATCTTCTCGACCATGTTTTGATCACTTGCTTCTTGCTCTCGGCATTTAGCATATCCACTTTCTTTTCCAGATGCGCATCTACAAATGGACCTTTCTTTACTGATCGAGCCATTTCTTTTCCTTTCCTTTTTCCATTTTAACGTTTCTTTCTTGATTTGATGATGTAATCATCGCTGTACTTATGCTTCTTACGAGTCTTGCCACCTTTGGCTAATACTCCCCAGGGTGATACGGGATGGCCACCACCAGATGTCTTTGCTTCTCCTCCACCCATCGGATGATCGTGGGGGTTCATGGCAACACCTCTTACAGATGGTCTCCAGCCTAACCAGCGACGTCGACCCGCCTTGCCATAGACTATCGAATTGTGTTCCAGATTTCCTACCTGACCCATTGTGGCATAGCACTCTTTACGTAAAAGATGCACATGTCCTGAAGGCATACGTACATGAACATAATTACCTTCCTTGGCAATTAATTGTCCATAAGTACCTGCACTACGGGCTAATTGTCCACCACGTCCAGGTTTGAACTCTATATTATGGATTATACTTCCTAATGGGATATTATTTAATGGTAAAGCATTTCCTACCCGGATTTCTACTTTCTCTCCGGATATTATCTGCTCTCCTACTTTTAAACCCACAGGGGCTAATATATAACGCTTTTCTCCATCTGCATAATGTAGAAGAGCTATTCGGGCTGAACGGTTCGGATCATATTCAATGGCTGCTACTTTCGCTGGTATATCAATCTTATTACGCTTGAATTCTATTATCCGGTAATGACGCTTATGTCCACCACCACGATGGCGGATTGTGATCCGACCTTGATTGTTACGCCCTGCTTTTTTGGGCAGAGGTTTGATTAAGGTCTTTTCCGGTTTACTTTTGGTTATCTCTTCAAAAGTGTAACCTGTCTTGAACCGTAATGTCGGTGTTACTGGTTTATATTTTTTGATTCCCATGCTGTCTCCCTATAAATCGAATTCAGCTATTTTATCGCCAGCTTTCAACTTCACGATCGCTTTCTTCCAGTCTTTACGCTTGCCGGTATATCTACCCAAACGCTTAACTTTTCCTCGCTGATTGATCGTGTTCACTTTCATGACACTTACGTTGAATACTTTTTCAATAGCTTGTTTGATCTCGATCTTATTTGCATTTACACTTACTTTAAAGGTGTAACTGTTATTAGTGAGATGATTGTGTGAACTCTTCTCTGTGATCAAAGGGGATATTATTATTTCTCTTGCATGTTTCATTTGGCAAATACCTCCTCTATCTTCTTAAGGGCTCCTTCTGTGATCACCAGGTGATTACAGTTCAATATCTCATAAGCATAAATACTGTCTGCCCGGTCTGATCTCACGTAAGGAATATTGCCGAATGATCTGACTATGGATGCATCACTTCCATCTATCAATATCAATGTCTTGGCTCGTTCCGGAGAGATCTTTTTCAATATTTCTATTGCTGTCTTAGTGTCTGGTTTTTCAAACATTAAATCTTCAATGATAATTACCTGATCTAATTTAGCTCGCTCAGTTAGAGCAACCTTCAATGCCAGGCGTTTCTTCTTCTTAGGTATACTACGATACCAGTCTTTGGGTACACAACCAAATGCAGTTCCTCCACCTACGCGGACAGGTGTTTGCCGATTTCCGGGTCTGGCACTGCCAGTACCTTTCTGACGATACAATTTCCTGCCGCTGCCATGCACTTCTGAACGACTCTTGGTCTTGGAGGTTCCCTGCCGTTGATTGGCTCTATACATATTAATCACTTCATAGAGGAGAGCGTTTGCATTACCCCGGGTTTCAACTGCAAATAGTGATTCCGGGAGTGCTGCTGTTCCTATCTCCTCTCCTGTCGCTGAATATTTCTTTACTTCCAACATCTATGTCTCCCTGATCTACAGTTCTTTCCTGATATATACTACGCCATTTCGGTGTCCGGGGACTGCCCCTTTAACCATCAGTAAATTGTGTTCCAGATTTATCTTGATCACACGCAAATTCTTAACACTCACTTGTTCACTCCCTGTATGTCCTGGTAATTTCTTACCTTTGAACACGCGGGAAGGTGTGGCGCACTGACCAATTGATCCTGGTCCACGATAACTTTCGTGAACTCCATGAGTTGCTTTGAAACCTTTAAATCCATAACGTTTCATCACTCCCTGGAAACCTTTACCTTTTGAAACTCCAGTTATCTTGAGAAGTTCATCTTCTACAAACATAGATACGTCGAACTGCTCATCTTCCTGAATGTCTTTATATACTTTCAGCCTGAATTCCTTTAAATAACGGTAACAATTACTATTGTGCTTCTTAAAATGACCTTGAAGAGGCTTTGTTACTAACTTTTTGACTCGCTTCTCAGCTATCTCTTCAAATCCCATCTGTATTGCATCATAACCATCATGTGCTTTCGTCTTCTTTTGAATCGTCCAGCATGGTCCCGCTTTTATCACTGTTACCGGAATCAGATGACCTTGCTTATTAAATATCTGCGTCATCCCAAGCTTTTTTCCGATTAACCCTATCATCTTTTCTCCTTTATGCCTTGATCTCTACATGTACTCCCGCTGGCAAACTCAATTTCTTCAAAGCATTGGTCGTTTGTGGCGTAGGATTTATTATATCTATCAATCTTTTATGTACCAGCATCTCAAACTGATCCTGGGCTTTCTTATTTACATGGGGTGATCGTAATACAGTATATAAAGTCCGCTCAGTTGGTAAAGGGATCGGTCCCTTTATCCTGGCGCCTGTATTCCGTGTGTTTTTAACTATTTCAGCAACAGATCTGTCTAATAATCTGAAGTCATATGCTTTCAGCTTTATCCTGATCCTGTTCTCTGTGTTGCTTTCTGACACTATTGCCTCCAGTTATTCCTGTATATCTGCTACAACGCCGGCACCTATTGTTCTACCACCTTCTCTGATAGCAAAACGCAAGCCCTTTTCCATAGCGATTGGAGTTATCAATTCTCCTGATATATTTACATTATCACCCGGCATTACCATCTCTACACCTTCTGGTAAAGTGATGGATCCGGTCACATCTGTGGTCCTGAAATAGAACTGGGGACGATAACCTGTGAAAAATGGTTTATGTCTGCCGCCCTCGTCTTTGGTCAGGATATAAGTCTTGCCACTGAACTTGGTGTGTGGATTTACTGATTTTGGCTTAGCCAATACCATTCCACGCTCGATCTCGTCCTTTGCCATTCCACGCAAAAGGATTCCTACGTTGTCTCCAGCTTCCCCGCGATCAAGTATCTTACGGAACATCTCTACTCCAGTACATACTGTTTCCACGGTTTCACGGATTCCCACGCGTTCGATCTTCTCGCCAACTTTTACAACACCACGTTCAATTCTACCAGTGGCAACTGTTCCACGTCCCTGAATTGAGAATACATCCTCTACAGGAAGCAGGAAAGGGAGGTCGGTCTGACGTTCTGGAATCGGCACATAAGCGTCAACTTCGTCCATTAATTTCTGAATTGACTGTTCGCCTAATGGTCCAGGATCGCCGTTCAAGGCTAATAATGCTGAACCGATGATGATTGGAATATCATCTCCAGGAAAGTCATATTCAGTCAGTAATTCGCGAACTTCCATCTCTACAAGCTCTAAAAGTTCATCATCATCTACCATGTCAGCCTTGTTCAAATATACTACCATGGCTGGAACACCAACCTGTCTGGCCAGCAGAATGTGCTCTCTCGTCTGGGGCATTGGTCCATCTGCTGCGCTAACAACAAGTATAGCACCATCCATCTGAGCGGCACCAGTGATCATGTTCTTTACATAATCAGCATGACCAGGGCAATCCACGTGGGCATAATGACGATTTGCTGTTTGGTATTCAACATGTGCTGTTGCGATTGTGATTCCACGTTCCTTTTCTTCTGGGGCATTGTCAATACTGTCAAAACTGGCGAATTCTGCTCCACCTGACTTACTCAGATAAAGTGTGATCGCTGCGGTTAATGTCGTCTTTCCATGGTCAACGTGACCAATCGTGCCGATGTTTACATGCGGCTTATTACGAACAAATTTTTGCTTTGCCATTATATCCTCCTAAATGATCTAAAAACCTGTTTGTCTTTTCCAGGTTTCATTTTCGCAGTATGCAAAGAATACTGCCGTCCCTCTGTTTCTCAGGGGAATGCCTAAACTCAAATATCATTAATATCTGTCAAACTAAAAATTTAATTTCTCTTAAATACCGTTATTTTAATTAGTTAACCTTGAGCCGATACGACTCAGGTATTTGCACCCTTCTAACATCTATTCTACTCAAAAAACACTTCCCTATTCCCAGATTTTATACATATCTGTCAATATTAAAAAATCCCCACGCAAGCATCATCATCCCAGCTAAGCAGGAGTTATGAACGGTACCCCGGATATGACTTCTGGCAACCTTTCAAAAATCTGATGTACTGCCCAGATAAGTAAAATCAGACCAGGGATGGTCTGGTTACCCAACATAAATCAGCGTCAGTCGCAATTAACGAATCTTTCATTCTCTGCTTTAAATAAAGTTCGTCTTGTTCGTTGCTTAAAAAAATCTTCACATTACATTTCCATTAAAAATTCAAATCTCAAAATTCATAATTACTTCACCACCGTCACCTTCTGCTGAGCCTGATATTCATCTCCAGCTTTTACCCTCACAAAATACACTCCACTACTCACCATTTCCCCTGCTTCATCCCGCAGATCCCAGGAGACCGAATTCATTTTACATTTTACATTTTCAATTTTCAATTTGCGCAATCTCTGCCCCTTAATATTAAATACTTCTATACTCAAATCCTTAGAACTGTCTCCCATCCACATTATCTTAGCCTTACCATCTCGAAGCTGGGAAGATATTAAAGGATTCGGATAGATCAATATTTCATCTGGTTTCTGCACTATTTCATCGAGATCATTCCCTGTCCCCTGCCATTCTATTGCTCCAATATCAACTCCATTACCATAGATGCGTGGATTGCCAAACACATCAGTTTCAGGTAATTCGATGTCATAAGGCAGATCAAGCGTCCCGGCATCTATCAATGGTGATCCAGATTGTGGTGTATAATCTGCACAAACCATTGGATCGCAGTCAAGAATCCCTCCCAGCCAGTTCACTTCGGAATAGGCATCTCCTATAATGGGTACCCAAGTTGTATCCTGAATCAATGAGTGTGAAATATTAACAGTACTGCCCCAGATTCCACCCGAACCAGTATCTATTCCTACCTGATAGCCATCATTACCGTAAATGCAGCTATTATAGATATTGAAATTACCCCCTGTCTTAGAAACCACGCAGGCTAAAGCGTTTATAGAATCCTCACAGGCATTATTCATAACAGTACAATTGATCAGATTTGTTTCTGTCCAGCCATCACCTCTGATATTATATGACCATATTCCCCGGTCATTTACCGGGCAATAATTATCAACATCTAAAGCATTTATTATATCCAATCTGGACCTTTGACCAGTATCCTGCCCACTGAGATGCTTAATAAATGAAGCTCCATTTTTTACAATTATATTTTTGATAACACTGCTATTTTCAGGATCACTACCATAATTACCAAACGAATTTGAGGCTCCTTCAATTATAATATTGTCCATCTCAACACTGATCCTTGCTGCTATAGAAAAAAAACCATAAGAATCGTCTATACTGTGAAGATTCTTGATAGTTAACGTGGGGATTTCAGTACCATACCTTCTGAATTCCATATTCCAATCAGCAGGGTTACCATTGATCAAAGTAATATTCTTTAGTTCATATTCCATATCACTGTAATAATCCTTAATGTAGCTTTGACCTTCACTGTCCCAGATTACAGTATCCATATTATCACCGGTGATATTCACATAACCTTTCATGTTCAAAGGAAATATCTGATTATTTTGAGTAGGGCTATAAGTACCCTCTGACAAATATATCGTATTAGGATTATCTGGATTGGATACAATCCTGGTCATAGCTCCCGCTATTGTTTCCATAGAATATTCTGGACTTATTCCGCTGTTTTCATCATCTCCAACTGGTGATACATACATATCTCCATCATAGAAATCATAGTAAGCAGAATTTACATTTAAGTCCAGATATTCCCAATTCAGATTATTGCCATTATTTCCATGCATTATAAAATAAGGATCAGGTTCAACGCAACTGAATGTATCTAAGTAAACTGAAAAATACTCAGGATTCTCAATATCAATTCCTCTCGCCAGATCACAACATTGAGGACCATAGTTCCCGTAAATATTACAGAGATTTATTTGGTCAAACTCTCCAGTTGAAGTCCGGGATATAATCAGTCCACCAACTTGTCTGTCAGCCCTATTGAATCGTATTATTGTCCCAGATAAAAATATATCAGCTCCTGAGGTAGCTAAAATACCTCCTGCTGCTAAATTAGCATAATTATGCTCTATAATGCAATTGATTATATCAATATTGCACTCACTTACTAAGATTCCTGCTCCATGATAATAATTACAATTATGAATTGTAAATCCAATAAGTTGTGTTCCTTCTTCGGAATTATTATTATTTGTTTCTTCCAGTGTAACTCCGCAACGCTGATCATCTCCATTAATGATAGTTGAATGAATGTATTCATCCTCTCCGGTTGTCATATTTAAGCTGCCAATGACTATTGTCTTCCCCTGATAATTCACTTCCTCATGATATTCTCCGGGATAGACAAGTATTGTATCATAATCCACTGCCACATTTACGGCTTCCATAATTGCCTGATATTCTCCACTGCCATCCTGATTGACCGTAATTGTAATTCCGTATAAATTTAGAATCATTATCAAGCTAACTAATAAAAGAATCCATTTATTCATATATTCTCCTTTGATAAGCCTGACGTCACTAAGGAACGCCAGGCTATCTTATCATTTATAATAAAGCTACTTTAAAAGTACTACCTTCTGAGTCTGAGCCTTACCATTTGCCTTAAGGCTTATCAGATATATTCCTCCACTGACTTCTTTACCAAGTTCATTCCTACCGTCCCATACTTGGTTGATGTCCTCTCCGGCAGTACACATCTTACTTTTAAGCAGTGTTATAACTTTCTGACCCTTCACATTAAATACATTTAAATTAGCTACTCCATCTTCTGCCAGTGCAAAGCAGACCTGAACAGTAGGATTAAAAGGATTAGGATATGCTGAAAGGCTCTTTGCAATTGAAGGAACTTCTTCTCCCAGCGGATTTGTGAAACTGATAAATGACCATTCTCCCAGATTACCAGTAATCAGTTTTTCATTACCGGTTCTCAGTGGGTCTCTTATTACCTGATAATCAACTATTCTGCTTTCATTTCTGCCAAAATACTGTACAAATTGCACCTCATATCCAGGCTCTTCATCATAGATATATGCTCTGATATGGAAAAGACTATCACTATCAACTACTTCCGCTCCACGGCATTCTCCATTTACATACACGCCTATCTCAAAGGGAATTTCTTCTCCAAATTCTACATAGATCGGCATATAATCAATATCCTCATTATAAGAAAAATAAGTGGGTACCGGACGCACATAAGGCTCTATCTCTTCTCTGCCCGGTTGCTGCCACTGAAAAGTAAAATTGGTTGACTGATTATTATCTGACAAAATCACCAGATCCCCATAAGATAATGTAGCCTTGGCTGGCATTAACCAGGTATTCTTGAATTTTACGGCAGTCCAGTTCTTAGTCATAATTTTATCAAGTTTTAAGAATGTATAGTAGTTAAAAGCAGTTGAAGCATATTGAGTATCTTCCAGAAAATATCCTACCCAATCGTCAGTTCCACCAGCTACGACAGGTACGTCCGTATCCGGTTCACATATTTCTCCAAATACTCTTAGAGAATCATTATCATCCGGATCAGTAACCATGAATTTATAGCCACGTGTACTGCACATAAAATTGTTATTAGGATTCAGAGACCAATTATATTCATCATTTGTATCATCCCAATCCCCATAAAAATCAGGATTCCCATCGCTTTCATACCATATATCCACATCCGTAGGAGTTCCAGGATATTCGAACTTATCCAGCATGGCACATGCTTCAATGAATTCACCATTGTTTTCCCCGTCACTAACCTCAAGCCTTGGGAAACTGCGCCAGTCATATACTACTGGTAAAATTCCACCATTTTGTGTAAAAGTCCAAGTACTATGAGGACAGGGTACATATCCGATATCCATCCCACTTTCAGGACCAGTCCCACTAAATTCACCTGCATCAATACAAGGTGAATCCCAGCAAAGATGATAAAGATCATCTCCTGAGACAAAACACTCCGCCGCAGTGGTTTCAAAATTGCCTTCGCTGCCATTTGAACTATTTGGCACCATATCATCATCTTGTAAATGTCCACAAAACCGTATTATATCATATTCTAAGAATTCCGTTGTATTTAATATAATACTATTGTTTATTTTTTTGCTATTCATTGCTGACTCACATTGTGATACTCCACAGTTATCATTATCATGAGATGTATTATTGCCGATAATAGTACATAAGTTCATCTTTAAAGATGATAAGTCCAAATTTATTCCTGCCCCATCATCATACGTTGTATTATTGCTAATCAATGTATTGTCAATTACTAAGACAAAATCAAAATTATTTGCGTTCTGTATCTGTACACCTCCACCTTCATTATTATTTATTAAACAGTTTTTTATATCTAGTATAAAATCATAATATGAACAATTAGCAATGATACCTCCTGCATAATTTGACCCATCTATATTATCATAGTCATTGATATTATTCTCAATTATGCATGATTCTATTTTACAATTGTATCCCTTATTTATCCCAATTGCTCCTCCACCAGTACCATAATTAATACAATTCTCTATTATACAATTTCTAATTATGGTATTATTAATATAATAACTTTCATAACCAATTGTAATTCCTGCTGCAAAATTTTCAGAATTGTTATAACAATCTGTAATAGTAAAACCACAAATTATACATCCATCGGGACCTAATAGAACTATTCCTGAATCGGCCCCATTTCCGTCAATAATAGTCGTTTCGATATAACTTTCATCTCCAGTAATTAAATAGTTACTACAAATAGTTATATTATTGGGAAATCCCGTACCAATGACAACCTCTTCATTGTAGGTTCCAGAGTAAACTAAAATTGTATCATACTCAGCAACTGATATGCAATCAATTGCTTCCTGTATAGTCTGAAAAGCTTCTGCGGGACTTGTCCCATTACCTGATTGAGCAACAGTACAATCTACATACCAGGTATTACAAAATATCATCACCGGTAGCAACGCAATTACCAGAAAAATAAAATATTTCTTGTTCATAATGAACTCCTTATTATTTTGTTTTTAGATCTTAATGATTTAGCTGCCTGTTCATTTCCAGTGCTCAGGCAGCGACTTTTTTTCAGTTCTCAGCCAAAAGCCCAAAGCTCATACCAGTATAACTTATATATATATATATATATACTTAGCTATCTTCCCTATCAGTGAGTGATTTAATTGACAAAATTGTTTACAGTAAAATAGTAATTCTTGATCAAACCGTAAACAGTTATTTGCAGTTCCAGAAAACTGTAAACAATATTTACAGTCTATTCTGCCATAAGCAAATCCCACTATCAAACTCAACCCTCCACTATCAACATGTTATAATCTTTCTTCTGATTTAATCACTTTGTACAATATAATTTATCTAAGTCTTATTTAAGCAATTTATGTTCCATACTTATGATTTTCATTTACCACTATCTCATCACAATTTCAAGTAGTAATGATATTAATATAGAACCGTTTATTAGTATTTTATCAATCAAGTTATTGAGTTAAAAA
>JAVCDJ010000173.1 GCA_030765845.1 Candidatus Stygibacter australis | reverse complement strand
ACCTTTGAGGAGCAGGAGTGAAATTGACAATGTACCAAGTTATAAATGGTCTTATGGATGCGCACCGACTGCAGGAGCAATGCTGATAGCTTATTATGATCACTATGCGGATAATGTCGGAAAAGGATATATCAATCTCTATCCTGGGGATCTGCCGGAGAATAATGAAGAATATGGCACGACTAACTGGCCTGATTGTATAAATGGCGGAACTATTTCGGTGAATGAATGTCCTCTTTCAGCGAGTCATCAGGGCATAGGAGGACAGACGGGAAGAGGTCATGTAGATGATTTCTGGTTAGGTTATGGATGCACAGATGAAGATCCTTATATTAATAGCTGGGATTTACACGTTTTCAATTGTATTGCGGATTATAGTGGAACAAGTCAAAATGGCAGCGGAACCGTTCCGTTTGATGGTGCGACTGTTTTAGCCTTTTTTACTGATGGTATTCCGTATTACGGCATTGGAACTCAGGTCGAATTTTGTTATGGTCTCCAGAACTACTGTGAAAGTAAGGGATATGTTGTGGAATATGTATATAATCAATATATATATGAAGAAGGATTGGTAGACGGGTTTACCTTAAATGAACTCACTACAGAATTAGATAATGGAAATCCTGTTGTTCTTCATTTCTTAGGTAATACCGGGGAATATGGACATACAATGCTGGCTTTCGGTTATGATATCGAACCCGGAACAGATGACTGCAGAATATATGTAAAGACAACCTGGGATTTCTATTATGACTCATTTTACTGGGGAGAACCCTTCGTGAATAATTCCATTTCTTATAATTTGATGGGCGTAACGGTGCTGCATTTGGAAGAATTAGGTTTTTCATCTCCCGAAAGTGGAGTAATTGAAATACAATCTGAAAGTACTGATGTTGATATACATATTGATACGTCGGGTATTGAGAGTTTAGGCTGGACAGCCAGTATAGTAGAAGGTTCGGATTGGTTGTCATTTTCATCAAGCAATCAAGGTTCAGGAGACGGATCTATCACCGTTTCAGTTAGTGAAAACTTTACAGTATTTGATCGCTGTGGAGTAATATTAATATCCGCAAATGAAGAACATCCTTATATTGATGATATAGAAGTATTAATCTATCAATGGAGCTATGGTGAAAATGCAATATATGTCGGACCTAATGCATCAATTCAAAGTGCAATTGATTCTATTCAGCCTGGGCAAGCAAAAACAATATTTGTTTATCCTGGAATTTATGAGGAGAATCTTCTAATTGATAATTATGCAGGTTCGCGTCAGATAACACTATCATCTTGCAGTGATGCTTTAAATACGATAATCAAAATGGACGGAAATTGTGCAAATTCGATACTGCGAATCACAGATTGCGATTCTGATCTGATTCGGATAGATGGATTTACTTTTAGAGGAGGAACAGAAGGTTCAGAAGTTGATATATCAGATGAAGGTGATCTTGGAGGGGGAGCACTTAAAATTGTTAGATCTAATGTAGAAATATCCAATTGTGTAATTACCGATAACAAGGCAGGATATTATGGAGGAGCGATTTTTGTTGGAGATTCTGAAGTGAATATGACTAATGTTACCATTTTCGATAATGAAATAAATGATGAAGAGGAAGGTGATGGTGGAGGATTATATATTTATGAAGATAGTCAGGTAAACATGCTGAACTCGATCATGTATGATAATTCACCTAATGATATTGCATCGCATAATGATGAAGATCAGATCATAAATATTGATTACAGTATGATCAATATAGTGGATACTGGACAGACAGGTCTTTCACTCTATAACTGTATTGAAGGGGATCCTTTTATTTGTACATATTCTGATGATGATGTCAATCTTGTAGGTTGCATTATGGAAGGCAGCCCGTGTATTGACAGGGGTAGAGGTAATTTATATGACGAAGACGGAACCATTTCTGATATGGGAGCTATACCAACGGTTGTTGATGTAAAAGAATGCGAAGGTAATCACTGGAACTGGGAAAGTTTCCCCAGAGTAGGAGAACTTAATACTGATATTTCGGATAATATAAGTGATATTCTGGATATGAGTGATTTGTATCCTTATGATCCAGGAGCATTTATGCAAATTGATACAAAAGAAGCTTCGCAATATTCTTATTATGTTACTTGTTGGTATCCAGAAAGGACATTATATTCTGCAGTGGGATATAAAGTGAAAAGGTTTACGGATGATACTTTCTATATTCCTCTGGAAGGCTATCGGCTTAGTAATACTTATCAATTCAATCTACCAGCAAATACAGATAAATGGCTGGGTTACTGGATACCAGAGACCAGAAACATAGTTGATGCTTTTAGCGGTCTTTGGGATCATGTAACAACCATATATGCGGAAGACTGGTGTTATAAAAAGCCAATTAACGGATTTAGCACACCATCCAGCGTTACAACCGGGAAAAACCTGGAATACGGCAAGATGTACATCATTATAACTGATATCAGCACTTACTGGACCTGGGATCCTCCCGGAGGTGGAGGAGCAGAACAGAATCCCGAAAGAGAAACTCCGAAATATTTCTATTTTGCTGACCAGCCAGACTACCTGGTTATAGATGTACTTGATATTGACGAAGATGTGGAAGAAATTGGTGTATTTCAGGGCACTACCTGCATTGGAGCATCTGTTGTCGAAAGTGAATCTGTGCAGATTTTGGCTTATATAGACCCGGAACTGAGAGATGAATATGAATTGAGTTTTCAGTTGATCAGCGAAGACCGGAACAGAACAGTAGTTGAAAATTGCTGGGTCTATAATGAGAATAACGGGGAATTTGGTAAAGACAGGATTAGGATAGATTCAGATGGTTATATCCTCCTATCATTGGAAGAAGATTACCCTGCCAGTAATAGTCCCTTACCGGGATGTCATCTATACCAGAATTACCCCAATCCCTTTAATCCAGAAACCAATATCAGGTTTTATCTGAGTATGGAAACCTCTGGAGCAGAATTAACTATTTACAATATCAGAGGTCAGGAAGTGAAGAATTATGACCTGGATTCCTATATGGGAGGAAGAGAACATGTGATAAGCTGGAAGGGAAGAAATAACAGGGGGAATAAGGTTAGCAGTGGAATTTATTTCTATAGATTAAATAGTGATCAGGGTTCCGTTTCCAACAAGATGGTATTGATGAAATGATCCCGTGAAATGTAAATAATACAGGTGTGCGTTTCCTCAGAAACGCACACCCTTTGGGAGAAAAAATGAAATTTGTAATTTTGATATTTCTTATTCCATTATCTTTATCCTCGGCATTAATTACAGTTAATCTTGATGGAACCGGGAATTATGCCAGTGTAAATGAAGCGATGGATGCTTCTATTGCCGGAGATTCATTACTGGTATATCCCGGGATTTATTATGAAAATATCCACCTTTATAAAGAAATTACCTTAATGAGTTTATATGGTATAAGCGGAGAAGAAAGTTATATAGACAGTACCATACTGGACGGCAATAGTATAACATCTGTTTTGGCAACAACACAAAATAATAGTGATTTTTTTGCCGTGGTTATAACTGGATTTACAATCCAGAACGGATTTGCCCGTTCTTTGCATGATGAACACGCATTAGGTGGAGGAATATATGCTTTTGGTATAGATATTACAATAAATCATTGCAAGGTAATAAATAACAGGGCATTTATCGGAGGTGGAATCTGTCTGTTTTGTACTACTGCATCATTATCCGCTAATGAAATAACCGGAAACACTGCTGTTACTGATGCAGGAGGAATTTTTATACATAATACTGAATGTGATTTTAGTGAAACTGAGCTTAACAGCATATATTTAAATTATTGTGGTAAAACTAATGATATTGCTTATTCAAATGTAGATGGGTTAGTACTTGACATTACTCTTGCTCTGTTTACAGTTTCTCAATATAATTCATATTTTGTAAAAAGTTTTCAGAATCCTCCTATTGAAGACCCTCAATTTATTAATTTGACTGTTATAGATCATCTAATAGATCCAATTTCAGAAGATATTTATGTCTCGCCGGATGGAGATAATGAAAATAGTGGTTTATCGGCTGACCAGCCTTTGCAGACAGTGAGTTATGCTCTTGCAATGTATGATGGCAGTAGCCCAGAAACGCATACACTGCATGTATCGGATGGATATTATGGTATTTCAGCGAATAATGAAAAACTGCCCTGGCATTTACACAGTAATCTGGTTATTGAGGGTGAGTCAGAGGAAAACACGGTCATTTCTACAGAGGGTTATCCATGTCATATTGTGTGCACAGAATCAATATCGTTCAACATTGTGATAAGGAATATGACACTTTTAGGTGGAAATTTACACCCAAATATCTGGATAAACGATGCTGACGGTCTCACACTTGAGAACATAACAATAAGTGAATTATCATGGATCGGTAATGTGATAAATCTTGCCATGTGCAATGCTGTATTACGAGATTTAAAAATATATGATGTAATAGGGACTTGCCCCATTTTTTTAACTCATTACAGTGATCAATATATGCTGCTGGAGAATGTTGATATCAGTGGTGTATATCAAAATCAAAACGAGTTATATCCTTCTGATATGGCTTGTGGTATTGGCACAATGTCTGATACTGCTTTTGAATATGCCCGTTTTGATCTGATCAATTGTAAATTTGTGGATATTTATACAGAGAATAGTACTTATCCGGTTTTGTGTGCAACAGGGTGTGATTTTTCGCTCTTTTCGGATGTGAACATGATTAACTGTGTGGTATCCAATACCCGTACAAATGATGAAACTGATCCGGCTATCTATGTAATGGATTCCCGGTTGAATCTGGTGAACTGTATTGTTTATGATGTAGATAACAGGGCTTTATTCATGGATTATTATGATATGATGCTGCCTGAAATTACCGTTGATCATTCCCTTGTCCAGGGAGGAGAAGCCGGAGTAGGCGGCTATTGGGGATCCTTGAACTGGCTGGAAGGTAATCTTGATTGCGATCCGATGTTTGATATGAGTATGCCTGACAGGTATTCTTTATCGGAAGGTTCGCCTTGTATTGATGCTGGCACCTTAGATCTTCCTGAAGGGATTGAACTGCCGGAATATGACCTGGCAGGTAATCCCAGGATCTCAGGAGACATGATAGATATGGGACCCTACGAATGGCAATATCCTGATGCCATTGACAATAATGAAATATATGCCTTAAATCAAGATATTATAGTATATCCCAATCCAATTATCCCGGGTAAAATGCGGGATGGCAGAGCATGGATCGAGTGGAGTGGAGAGGATGTTTCCGGGGACGTGAGCTTTGAGATATTTAATATAAAAGGGCAGCGAATCCGTTCATTCAAAATTCAAAATTCATCCCGAAATAATCGGGACAAAATTACACCAGCAAGTTGGGATTTGTGTGATGAAGCGGGTAATACTGTGAGTAGTGGAGTATATTTTCTGCGGATATCTAAAGACGGAGAATATATAGAACAAAGAAAGCTAACAGTGATCAAGTGATTTCTCTGGAACTACGACCTCCAGCTCGTAGATTAAAAAATATCGTCACATCACATATTTCAGTGTTTTTCTGTGCTTTCCGCCTGCCCTCTGTAGCTTTAGCGAAAGAGGGTGGTAAAAATCATTACATTAATTCCAGTTTCAGAATTTCTTTCCTACCCGGTCTGCCATAGAAAACTAATATTTCTCCAGGATAATATCTTTCTGATACTGATTGAAAAAATATTGCCTGGCGAATTTGGGCAGCTTCTAATTTTCTTTCCTGATTTTTGTAGGTTAATAATATCGCATAAGCTTTTTCACGTGCTTCATCAAGTTTTTTATGGCGTAAGAATTCTGGGTAATAATGATTCTTATGGTTCTTCAATCCATGGAAATACTGATCATCAAATGAATATATACAATATTGATTATCATGACAATGATTATTCTAATTATGGAACTGGATTTAGAATTATAGCATATAGCGGATCAACCATTAATAATATAATAGTAGAGAATAACGAACTTGGTTATTGTGATGCATTATATTTACGTTTCTGTGATAGTGTTAATTTCAAAGATATTATAGTAAAAAACAATCATTCAGATCATTATTCAA
>JAVCDJ010000172.1 GCA_030765845.1 Candidatus Stygibacter australis | reverse complement strand
CCATTGGAAATGCTATCCAGAAAGCCGAGTAATTATAGATATCATTACTATCAGAGATTTTGGTATTATGATACATGGAGATATTATTAAAAATAAATATGGGAATTGATTCTCGTCCCAATAAACTAAACACAGCTTTATTATTATCCTGCAATGTAATATTCTGTAACACCATTTCAGTTTGCTCTTCATTGCTATATACAGTTAACCGGATATCACAGTTAGTATCATCTACATTATTATCTTTTACTAAAATATTATTCATATAAACATTGGCATGTGTTTCAATAAGCATCATTACTCTACACCAATTATTTTCTAATACAAGATTTTCTAAGTATAAATCAGCCAATATATTAGAATTAAACTTAAGTGGATATTTTGTTATGGAAAAAAAACTGAATTGTTCACTTCTGCCACTATTAATGAATCTTAAATCTTCTATATGGATATCACCCCAGGAATAGTTTAGGTAAATAAAACTCGTATTTTCTTCACCATCAATAATCGTATTTTCAGCACTATCTCCCTTTATCGTAACATAACTTTTGGGTTGAAAAGGAAATACTTCACCAGTCTCTCCTTGTGAATATACTCCGGGAGCCAGGTTTATTGTATGAGGATCATTTTCATTCGCCGCAATCAGATAGGATGCCCAGGTTATACTTTTCAATGGATCATTTGCTGAAAGCCCACTATTTTCATCATCTCCCCAGGATGCTACATAAAGATCCGCATCAGTCTGTTCCATCCAGTAATTTTCTGCTTCTAATGTAAATCCGTCCCAGATAATTCCCGGACCATCTAAATAATCATATTGAACTGCATAATATCCTGAATATTCTTCACATGCTATAGTATCAAGATATACTTCTACTTCTCCACCTTCATATTTACTGCAAATATCGCTGCCAAAGCCCGACCGGTTATTATATATACTGCAACGGTCTGTTTCATTGAATATTATTGAGTTATCTCCATTTACAAATCCTATTCCCCCTCCTTCGATCATTGCCCAGTTCTTTCGGATTGTACAGCCTTTCAATTCCACAGTACAATCAAATCCGATAAATAATCCTCCTCCAATTATTGCTTTATTCTCTTCAATAATACAATTATCAATTAAAATATTTCCATTACTGATATTTAAAGCACCCCCAACTGCCATTATGGAATTAGGTAGTACCCAGCCATTACCATGCTGTAATGTAAAACCGGATAATTTTGTACCTTGTGGTTCCCCAAAGTGTACTACCACACAGCCTCTTTCTCCTTCACCGTCAATGATCGTATTATGGATATATTCCCGGTTGCCGGTTGTCATATACAAGCTTCCCAATACTATCAATTTACTGTCATAATTTACATACTCATAATAAGTGCCCGGATAAACCAGTACAGTATCACCATCTACAGCTTCTTCCATAGCATCACTGATATTTGTGTGATCTCCACTGCCATCCTGAATGACTTCAATTATATTTGCCGGTAGATAATATCCGATAAATATTATTATATAGCATAAGATATGTTTCATTTACTTACTCCTATAGACCTGACGCCTTTTTTAAAAGGCATCAGGTCATTTAATAGCACTATTTCAACATTAACATTTTGCCATTGTACGCATTATCGTCAGTAGTGAATCTATAATAATAAACACCACTGCTGACCTTAGTGTCATTATTATCTCTGCCATCCCAATTAAGGATATATTTTCCCGGTCTGTATAATTCATCAACTAATGTCTTTACTAATTGCCCCTTAACATTATAGATATGTAATTCAATTGAAGAAGTTTCTTCTAATTCGAAACTTATATTCACTTGTGGGTTAAAGGGATTAGGATAACAGTGTACAGGATTGATACATTCTGGGATATTACTATCAGTATTCTTAAAGGAAATATATTGATGCCTTTTATTTGATCCAGTATAAAGTTTTCTGCTTATTGTTTTTCCATCGTAATTATCCAGTACTGAGTAATCAGGTTTATAGATATTCCTATCTCCATCATAGAAAACAAATTCAATTTCTTCTCCAGCTTCTTCCTCCAGTACGTAAGCACATATCTGGCAAAGTGTATCTTCTACTACCTGAGCACCTTTACATTCTCCGTTAACGTAAATGCCAATCTCTTCAGGAATATCATCCGGTGAAAACTCTGCATAGATCGGCAGGTAATCAATTTCATCTTCAAAGTCAAAATGCTCCGCTCTTGGTCTGATATAAGGTTCTACTGCATCTCTGTGATGTCCTTGGCTTCCCTGCCACTGAAATCCTGTTATAGTTGAATTCGGTACTAAGATCACACAATCAGCATAATTAAAGGTATAACTGCCAGGAATTATCCAGCGGTCATTTATACTGTTACGGCTCATACTCCATCTTTGGGTTTTTATCCCTAATAATTCTGCCATCACCTGTGAATCTATTGCGTCTCCAGGATATTGACTATCTACCAGATAATATCCCATCCAGCTTTCCTGTTCGGCTGGCAAGTCTGGGTAAGTAAACAGACTTGCTGAATTTTCATCCATCAGATAGCCACCATTATAATGATACGAATCTGATGATATTTTAAATCCTTTCCAGCTCGGGACATGATAAGTTCCACCTTCTTGCCAATCCCAGTAAGAATCATAGTAGCCTTCAATTATGGGATCTTGATCAACATCGTCAATATACCAGACAATAAAAACATCAGGATTACTAGTCCAATATTCTTCCCAGATGTTAGGTGGTATCAGATAATCATCGTTTTCACCATTATTATCATCATCTGACACATCCAGTAGAGGATAGCACTTCCAAACATATCGATAACAAAGTGCATACTGATCTCTATCATAGCTGCAATATCCCATATCAATGGGAGATTGATCATCATCTTCTTCTGATGGATCACCAGCATCTATACAGGGACTGCCCCAAGGTATATGAAAATCATATTCTGGACCCGTATCATCAAGAAATAAAGGATCATCAATTATATTACCGATCCCAGGAAAACTTACTATATTTGTATTATAAGCACAGCAATATGTATAATCAATATCTGTTGAATAAGGATTTGCTACAATACAATTTTTCAGAATCATGTCAGCAGAGGGGTTATTATTATACAAATTATAGGATGCATAATCCACATGAAATGTGTTTTTTACCAAGATCACTTCATAATTATTTGAAATATCACTATATAAATTATATCCTCCCATGCATGCGTATGCTCCGTTTGAATGAAATACTGTATTCTGGATCTCAACATCTGAATTTCCAGAGATATACATTCCACCTGTATAGTTTGTTGTTGGTAGACCTCCTGAGTAATAATGTTTTCCGTAATTGTTACTAATTTCACAGTGACTTATAGAAAGATCACTGCTTTCACATTTAATCCCTCCTACATTTTCATATCTGCCCCCCATTATAACTAATCCATATAATTCCGAACCATTTGAATTTATAAAATTAAGGACTGGAGCATGTCCCGATCCTTGTATAATTGTATCTTTACCATTAATTGTCAGATATTTATTACTGATAGTTAATGGACCTGTATATGTCCCACTTTGCAGATTGATTGTATCTCCATCTGAGGCATTATCTATCATTGCCTGTACTGGATTAGTAGCTGAATGGCATGCCTGGCTAAAATACATAGTATCATTTTCAAAGTTTATAAGATATTGATCCCACACTGTAACCTCAATATAACCATCTCTAAATTCCCCACTTGTGTTCTCTTCACAGTTTATTACCACTTCTATCATTGATGTGCTTTGGTTATTATACGATATACTAATATAATCTGGACAATCATCAACATCAAATTGTGATGGATATTCTCCTAAAGAGTGTGAGAAGTAATTTTCATATTGAACCGAAGCTGCCGATACATAATAGTTATCTGATTGAAAACCACCATGTAGCATTAAAACGGTAACAGTAAAGAATATTATCATTAACAAAGTTTTATGTTTACACATACTTAACTCCTTATTATTTTGTTTTGTATCTTCATGATTTAGCTGCCTGTTCATTTGTTGGTGCTCAGGCAGCGACTTTTTTCAGTTCTCAGCCAAAAGCCCAAAGCTCATACCAGTATAACTTATATATATATATATATACTTAGCTAACTTCCTTATCAGTGAGTTATTAGATTGATAAATTTGTTTATAGTAAAATAGTAAGTCTTGATCAAACTGTAAACAGATTATTGCAGTTCCAGAAAACCGTATACAACATTTACAACCAATTCTGCCATCAACATAATCCACTTTCAAACTCAACCCTCCACTATTAAACACGTTACATTCTTTGTTCTGATTTAATCATTGTGTACAATATAATTTATCTAAGTCTTATTTAAGCAATTTTTGTTCCATACTTATGATTTTCATTTACCACTATCTCATCACAATTTCAAGTAGTAATGATATTAATATAGAACCGTTTATTAGTATTTTATCAATCAAG
>JAVCDJ010000171.1 GCA_030765845.1 Candidatus Stygibacter australis | reverse complement strand
CTTCATATTTATGCTCCTACATAATAATATATACTTAAATAGTTTACTAATAATTAGTTATGCCCTATTTTAGCAACCAATTTTTGCCCTTTAAACCAATATTGGTGAGTTCAAATGATGTGCTGTCAGAATTTCCCCACTGCAATTCATGTTCAATGCTTTCGGGAAAAACCGCAAAAGTATTTGCCTGATATGCTGTGAGGGCAATTGACTGGTTCCAGGAATCTTCATCGCTGGTAATATTTACATTAAGAGTGAAGGTGTAATAATCAGGTACGTTATCACTGACACTAATCGTGAAGGCATCAGAAATGGTTACCATATCATTTGCAGCAACGATGCTGCAGCTATCAGTACCATCTATAATATCAATATATTCATCATCTTCAGAAATGGTCAGCTGCACATTATTTGCATCATCTTCCCCGATATTTTCCAGGGTAAGGGAAATAACAGCATCTTCTCCAGCTTCAATATACTGATCTTCACCAGCATAAGCAGAATAATCCATAATAGTGAGGAAGGGACCATCAGGTGGGATGGATGGAGTGGTGAATAATAATGCCATCTGGTCCTGCAAAGGCTTTGCTGCAAGGGAATAAGAATTATTATAGGTATATTGCAAACCGATAGTTGAAGAGTGATCTTCCAAACCTACAGTACAATATTGACCATGGTTAGCACCATGATAGGGATATTCCCCGATATTTGTGTTAGCAACATCTTTATATTGAATTTTAATTTTACTGTCTCCGGTTGTGGTTGGATAAAAATTGGGGTCATATAGAATGATCTGAAAGGTTTCTATTTCATTATTATGCTCATTTCTCATGCGATCCCATTCCACGATGAAATAGTGCTGAGAGTTATTATAATAAGTAAATACATCACCTTGATAGCCATTATTAATATCATCCCAGAAAGCAGCGATCATGGGGCTTGGACCACCAGTACCGGGAATACTCCAATTCATAAATGCAGCAGCAGTGCTTCCACCGGGGCTTATCCAGCCGGCAGTAGCAATTGTGATCAGATCATATTCTTCACCATAAAAAACTAAAGAGAAATCCGCTGGCAAAATTACATCGGTAATGTCTGCAGAATCACCAACCGTATAGATGTTAAGATCATCTCCGATATTGTTTATTTCTACCCAGTCATAAGTGGGGCAATTTTCATAAGCGGTATCATCATCATCGTAGCAATAATAACCATATTCATCGGGACCCAGTGGATCTTCCTCGGTAACGGTGCCTATTTGAATTAAATAAGAGCATGTGGCATTAAATCCATCTTCATTCGTAAAATTTATATTTACAGGTATTTGTGTGCCGGGAATAATGCTGCTGCTGGCTGTGATCTCAAAGGTATTTGAAAAATTATAGGCAGTATCATCAGGAGCAATATTTCCAAAAAATCCTATACTGTCCTGGATCGATATCCTGTTATTAAGGCATTCCAATTCACCGTAAATTGAAATTGCAGATATCTGCCCAAGATTTTCAATAACAAAATAAATATCAGCAGATTCACCTGGGTCAAGTATACCATTAGCATTCTGGGCAACATAGCTATCTATATTAAGCAAAGCTCCATATATATCTATGAAGACAGGTATTTCCCAAGTCTCACTATTGGATGTAAGAATAAGATTTAATTGAGATATTGTACCACCAGGTGTGGCGGGATCAATATATATAGCGAGATCAGAATTTACTACCTGGTTTCCGCTGGTAATATCTCCTAAATCTGTGCTGGAAGTAACTATAGAAATATTATTATCCATTGAAACCAGTTCGGCATTTAGATCAATAAGATCATTATATCCGTAATTCATAATAGTGAATTCCAGAGATATTTCTTCACCAGGATTGGGAATCCCATCATCAAGATCAAGGTAGCTGATTTGAGCTATTCCGGGATTATATTCTGCCTGATTTACGGTAAATTCACCTTCATGGGGAATTTTATTATGAGAAGTTATAGTGATCTCATATTCTTCATTTGTTGTAATGCCTTCCAGATCAAGATAAAATTTTCCCTGAAAATCAGAATATCCTGTCTGATAAAAATCGTTAGCTCCCCGGGCAGTTACCCAGGCATCTTTTAGAGGAATACCTGCTTCATCAGTGATACCCACTTCCATATATTCTGTACCATAAGCGATAACTTCCGGATAGTTTATCATCATCGGTTGAGGAGTTCCTGTCCAGAGGTCAATAGAGGGATCACCAAAAAGAGTATTGCAATGCGACCAGCAATTTACATGGTTATCAGGGTTATTGGGATATTGCTGATAGAGATTCAATTTACCCCGCACCAGTGAGCCACCGGTTGTGGATATATCATCAATAAATATTCCATAAAACACACCCTCAGTAACGCAATTATTAAAGCAGCCGGAGGTCATACCAGTGGAAGTGCCAATAGCAGCAATTCCCCCTTTGGGGACAGTAGAAGAGCCAGCTCTCAGAAAGGTTTCACCTAAACAATTACCATTCATATCACCTGTAAAACAGGTTATTAATACCCCAAAAGATAACATCCAGCCATTATTCAAGGCATTAATATTATTATTATTCCAGCCGGAATCTACTCCCTGGCTGCGCCAGCATAAATAGCTTGCACCATTATTTAATGCCTGGTCTAATGAATATATCCAATTACTGTAATATATTTCAGAAAAAGAATATTCGGGATTGTGAATTGTGATATATTCTTCCACTGTTTCGCAGGTAGCAATTTTACCGGGTCCACCATAAGAAAATAAAATTGCCTCTTCAAACCAGTCAGGATCATCCATATAGGGATCTCTTTCATAATTGATGGATTTGGTAATTACCGTTTGCAATTCGTTTATTGTATTTACCGCTAATCTTCCAATAATCACATCAGCCAGAACATCATTTCCTGCTAATAGTGAATATGGATGATCTCCAGCACCCTGCTGCGAACTCCAGTTTTCATAATATGTAGGTATTGTGATCAATCCTGACACATCACCCACAAGGACAACATAATCAGGAGGATTTTCCCAGTTGTCATAGGCATTCTGGATATAATTCTTGATCTGAGAAGTAGAAGTTCCTGTTTGGGTGGTATTAACAGATGATACTTCAAAGCCCTTTTTATTTTTCCAATCCATCAGGTATTCCAGATTATCTGCCACGTTATTATTCAGGGGATAAATAAATAGAATGGAAGGTCTTTGAAAATCATCTCTTAAATTACATACTTCATTATAATTAAGTACTATAGAAGAATAAATATTTGAGAAGACACGGGAATGAGGTCGATCTGATGTTTTAGCATTTATGCCACCTTGTCCTTCTGTATTGATCTCCAGCCTGATATTATCATGAATTACCAGTTCTTTTTTTAAAGGGTTATACTGGAAAGGGCAAAAAGTTACTTTCACAAGTCTGATATCACGCATTATAGCGGGTTTACCTAATTGTGCAATTGCTGCTGGATAGATATTTCCCTGCAGATAATATTCTGAATCAATTGTAAATAAGTCCTGTTCTTTTTCACTTTCCAGAAGGATCTTCTCCTGGGGATAGATCAGAACATTTTTCTCAATAAATGAATTTTCAGCAGAAATAGTAAGGACGGGAGTCCCTTGATCAGGAATAGCGATCAGGCGAGTGAATACCGGCAGATCAGGCAAGCCAACATCCAGTAATTTACCTTCCTGAGGGTAACTGATTCTGGTATATTTAGTCCCGTCTTTGGTGATTTCTTCCCTTTCATATCCGTCCAGATTAAATTCAATCGAAATACTGCCTCTATCTGATTGCTGATATTCTACTAATTCTTTGGTTTGAGGAATATCAACGTGAACTCCCCATAAGGAAAAATTCATAATTACAATTAATAACAATAAAAATATCTTTCTCATCAATACACTCACTTTTTTCTCTATGCAATTAAGGGCTTCGGTAATCGCCGAAGCCCTTATAAATCATTCAATTATTTTATCTTAAATTTACCTGTTGGCTGTAATACTATTTTATCATTACCATTTTACGGGTTTGTTTTTCCCCATCTACAGAGAGATTAGAGAAATAAATTCCGCTGGCAACTTCATTACCGTTATCATCTTTTCCATCCCAGACAATCTGATAATTTCCAGGACCAGAAGGTTGATTTATCAAGGTTCTGATGATCTGGCCTTTCATGTTATAAACTCTTAATGTTACATTTTCTGCTGACTGGCTGATACTGAAAGGAATACGGGTTTCAGGATTGAAAGGATTAGGATAATTCTGGCTTAGCAGATTGCTTACTGGTATCTGATCTGGATCATTATTATCAGTGATAGGATAAAGAGTAACCGGAATGGTTTTTCCGTCCCAACTATCAGAGGTGATCACAATATTACAGGTATGCGCAGCTTCTTCAATGTCACTGGTATCAAAATTAACAATAATCTCTTGTGACTGATTTGGTGAAATTGTCCCAGATGACATATTAAGATTTATCCAGCGCAGTGGGTATTCCAGCATAATTTCGCCATCAACCAGATGAGGCTCTTCACCATATCCATCACCGCCAATTGTATATGCAATAGTCATATCACCGGCAAATTCTGTAGAAAGAGTTACGTCAACAGAAGCAGATGCAATTTCACCATCGTGCAGGACTCCCCAGTCATTTTCGGTCATGCCATGCCAGTTTACATAAGCACCTTGTCCAATTGTGCCATCCCATTCTATGTTTCCACCAGAGCCTCCGACAAAATCTTCAGCGTCATTAACTGTTACTCCCAGTGGGAAATCTATCCAGACATCAGAAACCCATTCATTGTCAACTGCTCCATTATAGGCAGTAAATGTCCAGGTAGTAGTCTCACCTGGAGTAAAGCCGGTTGCATCACATTCAAGGAAAGAGCCGGTAATATCTCTAGTGAGAGAAGTTTCATCTGTACGGATATAGAAATTAACTGAAACATCTCCAATATTGGTGATCTCAAATGATGTGCTGCCAGTAGTTCCCCACAACAGGTCATATTCAATACTTTCAGGATTCACTGCAAAGGTGTTTGCCTGATAGGCAGTGAGTACTATCAATTGCTGCCATGAATCTTCATCGCTGACAATATTTGCATTTAGACTGAAGGTGTAGAAATCAGGAACATTATCACTGATACTGATCGTGAAAGCGTCAATAATGGAAACCATATCATTTGCCACTACAAAATCACAGCTTCCAGTTCCATCTACTATCTCGATATATTCATCTTCTTCAGTAATGGTGACCTCTACATCATTAGCGGTATCAGCACCAATATTTTCCAACACTATCGATATAACGGCTTCTTCGCCAGCTTCGATGAAGTTGTCATCACCGGCATAAGCACTGTAATCTACGATAGTAAGGAAAGGACCATCAGGTGGGATAGGGGGGCTGGTAAAGAGTATAGCCATCTGATTTTGCAATGGTTTTGCTGCATTGGAATAAGTATTATTATAAGTGTATTGCAAACCAATAGTTCCTGTTGGGTCTTCCAGACCGACAGTACAATATTGACCATGATCGGCCCAACGATATGTGCCACTGTTATTATTGTTTATAGTTTTATACTGCATTTTAATTTCACTGTCACCAGAAGTTGTAGGATAGAAGTTTGGATCATAAAGGATCATCTGGAATGTTTCTTCGGAACCGGTGGCTTCATTCTGCATATGATCCCATTCAACCACAAAATAGTGTTGATTGGTGTCATAGTAGGTATATACGTGTCCATTACTATTTATAAGATCATCCCAGAAGGCTGCAATTATTGGACTGGGACCATGAGGACCCGGAACTGTCCAGTTCATAAATGATCGCACCTCAGTTCCACCAGGTGAAATCCAGCCGGCAGTACCCACGGTGAACATATCATATTCTTCACCGTAAAATACAAATGTGAAATCATCAGGGAAATCAATATCTTCGATATCGCAATCATCATCAGGAACGTTGTTAATATATAAACCAGTATCATCACCAATCGAATTGATCTCTATCCAGTCATACTCAGGGCATTTATCATAATCGGTATCACTGTCATCATAGCAGTAATAGCCATAATCATCAGGACCCAAAGGATCTGTTTGACTTACAGTACCCACTTCAATAACAAAAGGAGCGGATGCATCATAACCACTGGCATTAGTGAAATGAATACTTACCGGGATCTGAGTTCCAGGTAATATCGCACTGCTGGCAGTAATTTCATAACGATCAGTATAATTATTCACATCATCACCAGGCATTACTGAGCCAAATTCTGCCAGACTGTCATTTATAGTAATCCGGCTGTTAAGGCATTCCAGTTCGCCGGATACATTCATGGCAGTAATTTCACCCAGATTTGTGATATCAAAGTATATTTCACTGGTTTCACCTGGATCAATCACGCCATTTCCATCAATAGTATAATCTGTAATATCAAGAACAGCACCCTCAATATTCAGGAATATTGGTAATATCCAGCTATCCTGATCACAGGTCAAAGTCAGGTTCAGTTGAGCAGTTGTGCTGCCCAGTGTAGAGGCATTAATTGTTAATTCCAGATCACTATTATTAATTGAGGCTCCGGCTGTAATATCATTTAATTGTGCCGTGTCAGAAGTAATAGTTACATTGTCATTCATTGATTCCAGACTGGCTTCCACGGATGTAGCTGTATTAGTTCCATAGTTATTGATCGTTAATTCCAGAGTAATGTCTTCGCCAGGATTGGCAATTCCATCATCATTTGTGTCATCTAATACCAGATTTTCGATATCAAGATATATATCAGCCTGGCTTACCGTAAATTCCTCTTCGAAAACCATACAGTCATGAAAAGAGATAGTAAGCTCATAATCTTCTCCAAGTTCTGCATCCTGAACATCCAAATAATAAACACCATTAATATCTGTGTAACCAGTGAAATAATAGTCATCACCTCTGGCAGTTACCCAGGCATCTTTGAGTGGAGTTCCTGCGGCATCCAGAACAACTATCTGCATATAATTAGTACCAGCAGCCACATCATCTTCAAAGAATACTGTCATTTCCTGGGGAACTGAGGTCCATAATTCCACTGACGGATCTCCCATCAAATTATTCCAGTGTGAAAAGATATTTACATAGTTATCGGGATTTTGCGGATATTGGGTATAAAGATTAAGTTTTCCACGCACTAATGCTCCACCAGGATTGAAGGTGTGATCTACAAAGATACCATAAAAAATACCCGAAGTTACACTATTATTAAAGCAGGTGTGAGTTCCAGAAGTAGCTGTTCCAATAGCAGCAATAGCACCTTTGGGAACTGAAGAAGAACCTGCTTTGGCAAATACCTCGCTTTGAGCTGTGCCACCAAAACTTCCTGTGGAACAGGTGAGAATGGAGCCAAAGGGCAGCATCCAGCCATTAGTGAGAGCATTAATATTAGTTGTACCCCAACCGCTCATACCAATATACCCACGGTAGCAAACATAAGAAGCTCCGCTATTGATACCAGATGATAAGTTGTTAGCATAATTACCGTTATAAATTTCATCAAATTCAAATTCATCATTGTAATTCTGAATATATGTTTTCACAACCCTACAGGTAGAGATTGTAGAAGGTCCAGAAGAAGAAGGGTCTCCCACTAATACAGCATTCTCAAACCAGTCAGTGTTTCCCATATAAGGTTCACGTTCATAATTGATAGATTTAGCGATCATGGTTTGTAATTCGCTGATATTGTTTACTGATAATCTTCCGAGAAATACATCAGCCAATACATCAGTGCCATCAAGCTGAGAATATGGTTGATCTCCAATACCACTGTACCCGCTCAAGCCCTCTGTCCAGGAAGGTATGGCAATACTTCCATTCGCATCACCTACCAGTACAACGAATTCAGGTGGATTTGTCCAGTCATCATAAGCGTCCTGAATATAGTTTTTGATCGAAGAAGTAGATGTTCCTGTTTGGCCTGTGTGAGCAGCACTTACGTCATATCCCTTTTTATCTTTCCAGTCTAAAAGGAATTCCAGATTATCTTCCACATTATTATTATTTGGATAAATGAAAAGAATTGCAGGTCTCTGGAATTCATCTCTCAAGCCGGCTGTTTCCTGATAATTTAAAATCTGTGACTGGTAAATGCTGGAAAAAGCCCTTGAAAGTGGACGATCATGAGTTTTCACATTTATCCCACCTCTGCCCGAAGTAGTTACTTCCACGTTAATATTTTCGTGCACGATCAATTCATGTTTGGCGGCATTATACTGAATAGGATAAAAAGTAACCTTAACCAGGCGCAGATCACGCATTATCGCCGGTTCACCAAGTACTGCAATATTAGCAGGATATATTCCACCAGTCTGATAATATTCTTCATTAACTGTATATGTTTCTCTCACCGGTTCACTTTCAGTGAGTAATTCTTCCTGAGGATATACTGTGATATCTTTAACTATGTGAGAATTAGAGGATGTGATGATCAAAGTAGAAGTTCCTTCATCAGGAATTGCTATCAAACGGGTAAAAACTGGCAGGTTCGGCATGCCAATATCAAGTATTTTACCTTCTTCTGGATAACTGATTTTGTTGAAACTGTTACCAAATTTGACAACCTGCTCCATTTCATAACCATCCAGATTAAATTCCAACGAAATGTTTCCACGGCCAGCTTGAGTATAGCCAATTACCTCTGCTCCGTCATTTACGGGTATTGATACCCAGGCTCCAAATAAGAATATGCCCATCAGCATATATACTGCAAAAATAAAACTCTTTTTCATATTACTTCCTTTTCTATAAATTTCATTTACCCTTTACTATTAAGCAATAAATGTACCAAATATCTAAAAATTAAGGTATTTGGGATAAAAAAAATCCCCGTCTATTCAACAGGGATTTTTATATTAAAATTTTAGCTGTT
The DNA here is from genome assembly GCA_030765845.1 of Candidatus Stygibacter australis. Classification (NCBI taxonomy): domain Bacteria; kingdom Pseudomonadati; phylum Candidatus Cloacimonadota; class Cloacimonadia (SeqCode); order Cloacimonadales (SeqCode); genus Candidatus Stygibacter; species Candidatus Stygibacter australis. The sequence continues at coordinate 3,215 of JAVCDJ010000171.1, read as the reverse complement.
TATTTTAGTAAGATCATTTTTCTGGTTTCACTGGTTTCTCCAACAGACAGTTTATAAAAATAAACTCCACTGCTCACCATTTCACCATTATTGGTCTTACCATCCCAGATAATTGAATGTGATCCACCCGGCAGATAATTATCCACCAGGGTTCTCACAAGCTGTCCTTTAAGGTTATAAACCGATAAATTGATCTTCTCATTATTCGGCAACAGGAACATGATCTCTGTTTCGGGATTAAATGGATTGGGATAATTACCATTCAAAGTTACTGCTTCTGGTAATTCACTGCTGTTATTATCATCTCCATTAGTCACGTTTAAGACCACATTAATTATTTTTGTATCCCAACTATCACAGGTGATCACAATGTCACAGGTATGAATACCCTCTTCGATGTCATTAGTATCAAAATTCATCGTGATCTCCACATCTTCACCATCTTCCAGATTTCCTGAAGAAGTATCAAGATTGATCCATCTCAAAGGATAAAGCATATATATTTCACCGGTTACATTATGTGGTTCCTCTCCAAAACCGTCTCCACCAATTTCCCAGCCCAGCGTCATATCTCCCGCAAATTCCGTACTTAATTGTACATCTACAGTCCAGATGCCTGTTTCACTCTCATGAATAAGTCCCAGACCATTTGTTGTTTCTCCATGCCAGTGGACGGATTGCCCTGATCCTGTTGTTCCGTCCCAGATCAGGCTGCCCCCTGAACCTCCTGTCACTTCACTGGCGTTGATCACTGTAACTCCCTCTGGAAAATCAAGCCTGACATCACACAGCCATTCATTATCAATGCTGGCATTTTGGACACAGAATGTCCACGTTGTTTCTTCCCCTGGAATGAAGGTTTCTGTGTCTATTGTTATATTGGAACCGGAGATATCCCTGCCTTCCGGAGTGGTTTCATGCGTTCCGATATAAAAATTTACAGGCAGATCTCCGATATTAGTCAAAATAAATATTTGACTGCCGGTTTCCTGAGGATGTAGTTCATAATATATACTGTCCTGATCAACTGAAAATGTATTTGTCCAGTAAGCAACAAAGGACAGCGTCTGGTCCCAGCTAAATTCCTCGCAATTGATCACAGCATCAATATTAAAAATATAAAAATCAGGAACTTCCTCCGCTATTTCCACGCAAAACGCATTATCCAGAACACCCATGCCATATGCTGGTATTTCGGTACAACTTCCCGAATTATCTATCATGGTCACATAAGGATCATTTATAGATAATTCCACTTCGATATCATTCGCTGCCTCTCCTCCCATATTCTCCAGAACCATACTGATTAATGCGATCTCTCCTGCTTCAATAAAGCTATCATCACCGGAAAAAGCATAGAAATCACTGACTTCCAGAAAGGGTGCATCGTCTGGTATGGGCAAAGGCATAAATAGCAGTGCTGTTTCATCTTCCAGAACTTTACACGCAGCAGGATACATGTTATTAAAGGTGTATTGCAGCCCAATCTGTGAATCTTCATTTTCCAGTCCTATCGTACAATATTGCCCATGATTACTCGGATATGTGCCTGCATTATTGTTCGTTACATCATAATACTGCATTTTGATCACACTGTCCCCTGTTGTCACCGGATAATAGCTGGAGTCATAAAGTATCACCTCGAATATCTCCCAGACTCCAGTATCTCCGTTTGCCACGTGCGACCACTCTATGATATAAAAATGATGCTCATCATCATAATACCAGAGCACATCCCCGGTATTTGTGTTCAAATCATCCCAGAATACAGCTATCATCGGACTTGGTCCCTGAGGTCCTGGTAGCGGATAGTTCATAAAGCTCCCGCTTTCATGATAGCCAGGAGCTACCCAGCCATTAGTGCACACGCAGATCTCCTCATATTCTATACCATAAAAATCAAACTGGAAATCTTCGGGTAATTCCAGGTTTGCATAATTACCTGTCCCTGCCCCATTCCCCGTTGCAGTTCCGCCTTCCCAGTCAATAGATGTACCCTCACCACCGTAATCAGGATCAATCTCGATCCAATCATATTCAGGGCATTGCTCATATTCCACATCACTGTCATCATAACACCAGTAACCATATTCATCCGGTCCATAGGGATCCGTTACTTCAGGGTCACCTATTGGTATGTACATAGTTACAAAGTCGTTATAACCTTCCATATCAGTCAGATGAATAATAAAGGGTAAATATGTTCCCGGTAAAATCGCTTCACTGGCTGCAATACTGAAACTGTCATTTACATTACTGGCTGAATCCCCGGCAGCTATTGTTCCAAAAACACCCAGACTATCCAGGATCTCTATCCGGCGACTATTACAGAATAATTGCCCTTCCACTCCTGCTGCCTCAATCTCTCCATTATTTTCCAGTGTGAAGCAGATTTCAACCGTTTCTCCCGGATCAATTATTCCATCGCCCGTTACTGTATAGTCACAAGCATACAGACTTGCTCCTTCCACAGGTATATATTGCAAGGTAGTCCATTCATTATCATCAGCATCTGTTATTGTGAACTCCATTAATATTTCCACACCACCTTGAATAGAAGAAGCAAATTCCAGTTCAAATCCCGAATCCACTGTTACTATTTCTCCTATCGCAATATCACCATAATCTACACCAGTCGTTAATATTGTAACATCGGAATTACTGCATTCCATGGTTACATTCACTCCACTGACTGCTTCTCTTCCTCTATTTCCCAGGGTCAGCATTAATTCCACTGGCTCCCCTGGATTTACAATCCCATTGCCATTCCCACCTGTATCAATATATTCCATTGAGTGGATTTCTACGAACTGAGTTAGCTGCTCTTTTATCACTGTTTCTCTGAACGGGATGTGATTATGTTTGGTTACAGTAAGAGCATAATTCCCTTCTTGCCCATGAGCTACATCAAGAATTACCGAACCATTGCTGTCACAGTATCCGGTTGCTGTATAACCTCCCCCCTCCTTATATAAAGTTACCCAGGCACCTTCCGCGGCATTACCGGTGGAATCATGAACTGTCACTTCATAAAAATTGGCTCCGTGAGTGATCACGTCATTATAGGTAACAGACAAATTCTGGGGAATACCTGTCCATAATTCCAGAGATGCTTCACCCATCAGAGTATTCAAGACTGAGAATTTATCCACATTATTGCCGGGGTTCTGCGGGAAAGTTAACCATAAATAATATTTTCCCTGTAAAATTGCTCC
>JAVCDJ010000170.1 GCA_030765845.1 Candidatus Stygibacter australis | reverse complement strand
GAAAATAAAATAATAGGAGTCAAAATGCACTTATAAAGACCAACTTATATTCAAAATCAATCAAAAATTACAAACAAGAAATAGATTTTTTCTTCTCTTCTATCTAGTTTATTTTTATCATTGCTAATTTTTCAACCTATTATCCAGAAACCATTTTTTATTGAACAACCTAATTCTTGCTTAATAGATCAAGGCATTACAGAATTATACCATCCTAAACCATCACCAACTGCTCTATAATTAGCAATATCTGGATGCCAATTAAAGGTATATTCATCCCAAAAAACTACATACTTATACTCAGATCCACAGGTAACTCCATCTTCTTCCTCTGACAATTCGATCTCATAGATACCATCAATTTGCTCTATTAGCTGATAAGGTGAATCATAATCATCATTCCAAACATTAAAATCTCCTGCTATAAGAATTCTGTCGATATTAGTAAAATTAAAATAAGGATTGGCTGGATCAAATCTGAATGTGTAGGTTGAACCAATTTTACTTGGACTTTCATAATCTGTGATATATGAGAAATAGCTGATTGTATCACTGACAATAAAGTTTCTATCAACATAAAATAATTGCGAATACATCTCATAATAGCTAAAATTTGGCAACCAGTTAGTTTCATCCAATTTTAGATCGTATGGTTCTTCATCATTACATTGAAATAACATCCATCCATGATTATTCTGATTATTCTGATTAATTAAATAATTTACTCCAGCGATATCCTTTGCCCAAGTATTTATATCAGCAATTATGTTTACGGAATAAAGTGTTTCATGATTCAAGCCTAAAACTGCATAGTTAACGTCATCAGGAAATTGAAATTCCTCTCCATAATGCAATGATATAGTAGGCTCTAAGTCTATTATATAGTCGCTGATAGTGATTTTATTGGATACATGGATATATACATGACAATCAATCATTTCTGATACAATAAGGATACTGTCAGTATCAACAAATATTCTGAAATCCATATTGTAATCTCCGGCATCAATATCTGTGAATTCAGCTTTTGCTATTAAAAGAGAATCCTGAATTGTAAGAAATGTGGAGTCCGAATAACTCTCTCCACTTATCTTGGCAAAAACTCCAGTTACATTAAGATTGTAATTGTACATTGTATCTAGCAGAATATTGATTTCTAAATTAGTAGGTTCATCAGTGCTACATGTTGGTGATTTTTCGCAATTAGTCAACAATAATACAATAAGCGTAAGTAATAATAATTTCATCAATTTCATAATATTCTCCTTAAGTTATTAGATTCTGGCTTAATCATCTCCTCATTCTATGATCTCAAAAAAAAAGGCTGAGATTCAGAATACTCATTTTATCAGATACAGTAACCATTCCATTAGCAACTTCTGATAAATGTGTCTCATTGAAAGGATATGTAATCTCAATTTTCGGTGCTGTGACGTCAACATCAGAAGAACTACAGTCACATGATGAAATATATAGCGTTACCATAATTAATACTACAATAAAGGTTCTACTCTGGTATTTCAAAAACTCTCCTTAGATTAAACAACCATAGTTACTTTTTATAAGAAATAGATACTGCTCTAATAATAATTCTCTGTATAACTATTTATAAAATCTTATGTATATTTATATGTCAAATATCACATATTTCTAAAAATATGTCAAATATTATTTTAATATCCTGTCTTTACTCATATTTGATAAAAACTTGTCACTATGCCTGAAGTGCACCGCCGGGTATTTCCAGGTCCATCCTTCGCTAAAGCTACGGCACGGTCTACGAGGTGCAGATAAAGGACAATAATAATTCGTTCAGATAATGATAACTTCTGCTTCACTGGGTTATATAAGGAAATTTTCCGCCTGGTTATTAGAATTTAAGATTCACTGATATTTGGTGTGTATCATCAATTCCTTTATAGGGGATATACGAATAATCAATATCAAAACTCCCTACTTTCAATCCAATTCCGGCAGAATAAGTGCTTGATGTATCATATCCTCCCCTAATTGCTAATGTTTTTCTTATTAATAATTCACCACCTGCATTATAATAAACATCAGTGTCTCTAGGCACATTTACATCCACCCCTAAAGTGATAAATTTATATTTATAGCCAAACCCGCATTTGATATTTCTTGGTAATGGATCAGCACTTTTAATAAATTCGATTCCTTTGCCAAGGTTTTGAACAACAACACCAACATTGAATCCTTCTAATATTAAAGAATCATAATACAAACCTATATCTATTGCATATCCTTCAGCTGTTTCTTCCTCTATTTTTTGATATATGTATTTGACTCCTAAACCAGATGACAATCGGTGAAACAATTTCAGTGAATATGAAATAGTGCCAGCAGCATCAAAAGCAGAATATTCTCCTATATTCTGGAAATTTTCATATTTAGGTATATTACCTGATGACGAATATGATATTGCAGTTCCCCAGACCCCTTTTCTCGTTGGTAATATTATTGCCAAGTATTGATAACTCATATCCAGTAACCAGAAGTTTTGCATCCCTAATATTTCTACTGATGTGATCTGAGTTAAACCTGCTGGATTCCAGTAAATGGCACTGGGATCATCAGCTATACCAGCAAAGGCCTTACCCATTGCACAAGCTTTTGCTCCCACTCCAATCTTTAAAAACTGTGCTCCCGTTTCACCAACCGCATTGAGCTTTTCTGCATAAAAAATACTAAAAAGAAATATGATCATCAGAATTGACATTGTCTTTTTCATTATTTCTCCTCGTAACTCATTATGAGTTACTTTATTATTGCAAATTTATCACGGTATTGCTTACCCGAAGATGTTGTGAGCACCCATATATATACTCCACTTGCGACCGGTTTATTATCTTTACTTCTGCCATCCCAGATTACTGTAGCTTCGTCCTCTCCGGCATTCAAGGTAATTATATGCTCGCCTGCTTTATTATATACTTTGATTTCTGAACCTGCTACTTTAGCACCAAAAAAAGTCATTTCAGTATGCCCTCGTGATGGAACAAACGGACTTGGTGAAACCGCCATTGTAGGTGCTGTCTTGATCGTTGTTATTGCGTCATGACCTGCAGGAATTGACTCTCTATTACCAACATTATCTTTGGCAACACTATAAAAATGATATGTGTGTTTGTTTTGCCCAGAGAAGATTGCTGAAGTCAAATCTGAAGTAATCCAATGAGTGTATGGTTCTCCGTTATCTGAAACATAAATCGAATATTCCTTTATACTGGAACCAGCTTCATCGTCTTCCCCATACCAGTCAATTATAAAACTTAATAATGGTTGCTCAGGTGACAATTGAATTATATTACTACTTGGAGGTTGCGCATCTATTGTATTCAATATATTATCTGTTAACATGGGTTCATTATAATCGAAAATAATTGAAGCCTGGTTAAATATTTCAGTCCCGCTTGGAAGATCTGGTTTTTGATTAACATGAAACATCACCCAGCCTTCACCCTCTTGTGAATTGATATTAGGAGGTAAATTGATGTCTTCAAAATACCAGGTGATAAGTCTGGAAGTCGAATCAATGGTAGTCTCAACTTCATGACTTGATTCATCAAAAGTTAAAGTTGACCAATCAAGGTTCAAATCAAGGGTGTCAGTAATCCAGATATTTTGTGCATTTGCAGTAGCAGTATCCAAATTTTCAAAATGGATTATATAGTAAAGTGGTTGGTTTTGTTGGATATAACCCAATTCACCATATCCAAATAGTCCGGCTTTATCATTTGGATCCCAAGATTGGCTAGTTGTTATCTCTATTTCGAGATCTGTAATAAACGAAATTTCACCACAATATTCTTGAATATTTTCTCTAATGTAAAGACCAGTAAGTGCATATAGATTGCCCATAATACCATTCCAATCATTCCCAGTTAATATATAGTAATATAATGCAGGTGAATCAGTGATACACTCTTGAAATGAGAATAGATCTATCCCAAGCCCATCTTGAAATGCTTCGACTATTGCTTCAGTACATTTAAAGAAAAGAGAATATGGTCTATTTACATTCTCTTGACACCATGTTCTTAACTGATAAATCTGATCATCAGTTAAATTAGGATTATATTTATCCCAAAAACCATAATTTTCCCAAAAAGGTAAAGGATGTAATGGAAATGTTCTTTTGCAGAAATCATACCAAGATGTAAATTGAGTACCAACATTATCATTTAGATTTTCCCATACACATGGTTGACCTTCAATATAAATTAGGATACCAACATGAGCCGTTCCCCATTCCCATTTTGGCCATAAGTAATTACCTTGAAATACAATAGAACCTTCCGGTGGTGGTGGCGGTGGGAACTCTCTGCTATGTAATTTTTTATCTAAATTATCTGCTTTAATGTTAGAAATCACTCTCGAAGATATTGAATTGTCATTATGCTTGTAAATTGATGCTTGGTAAGTCAAATATAGTGAACCTCCATTTACAGCTGTAAGTTTAAAAGGGAACAATTTTATATCGTTAGGAGGATAATTGTATCCAATATATCCAAGTGTATCGCTGAATGTTGTGTCTTCAGGTGCAATACTCCAAATAAACATATCTGTAGGAAAGTGAGAAATTAATCCATTTGAAGACGCAATAATTTCTATAGTAAGTAGATCCGCATTTATATTTCCAGTATTTTCAACATAAATCCAAAGGATTTCTTCATCTCCAACTAAAACGTTTGTACTCCCAATAATATCAATAATCAAATTGTCTATTCCTTCTCCAATCTCAAAACCATTAAAAAAAGTTCCAGAATACCCATCAGAGTTAGTTATTACAATATTCCACGTACCCAACTCTTGTTCTATCAAATCGAAGGTAACGATAATATTGGAAGTGTCAATAATCGTAGTCATTGATGCATAAGCAATTATATCTTGCTGACCTTCTTTAGTGAGTTTCACTATTGCTTCTGGCTCAAAGCCAGATCCAGTGATTTCTACAGTTAGTGAACCAGTATTTCCGCCATAATTTGGTGAAATACCATATATTAATGGTCCAACACCTTGATTAATAGTAACTTGTGATGTTTTCATATTATTAGATGAGTGCTCGTCCTCCTCTAAGATAGTGGTACATGTTACTATATGAGTACCTGCCGGGTTTGCAACCCAATCGGAAAAACTGATTGTATCTTTTTCACTTTGTACAAGAGTTACTATCTGGCTATCAGAATAAATATCTCCGATTAAGAAACTGGTCGTAAATGTTTCAACATTCAGTCCAAAATTCTTAATAATTGCTGTAGGTAGAATTTCTATATCAATAGGAACTTCTTCGTCAGGTACAATTATCTCTACGACGCCTACATCATGTTGAAATGGTTTTCTACCTAAAACAGTATTACCTGACGAACTTTCGCTAATACCATTCCACCATTTACGAAATGTCTTAGTTACCTGAATTGATGCTTCCGCTTGGATAAGCAGTGGCATTGTGGTCCATCCATCCACTTCTCCTTCATGTAAATAAGCTCTCTCTTTATAATGTAAAAACAAACTGTCCACTGGTATGCCGTCGGTAAGAAGGATTATATTATTATTATCCTCCAGGGAGACTATACAAACTTCGCAACTTGGAAAACCATGACCACTTGTATTATATGGTTCGATTATTGCTTCTCTTATTCCTAATTCAAATGGTAATAATGACAAAGCATAACTGTAATGACGGTAGTCACTAGCCCAAGGATCTCGGGCATAAATATCACTTAGATATATGGAATAAACAGGTTTTGTACTATTGATACTCACCTCTGTTGAACAGGTATTGGCAATGTAATCTCCTTGATTTAGTTCGAATACAACCGAATCTACAGTTACTGATGTAGAATCCCAAGGGGCCATGACATACAGCATAGTTGAGTCTGATGACGATTGATATGAGTAAGGATGTTGATGAGGGCAGAAATAATTTGTGCCCAAAAAAGTTGTCGGGTATATCTCATAAGCAAAGGTGGACCCGTAGTGGTCACTGGTATAATTTACTGCAACTATCATAATTGGCTTATCACTGCTTACACAACTTCCCGCTGGAATAGTATATAATCGTTCGGTCTGACCTATGCTCAGATTATAACTATCATCACCCACAGTTATGTATGTATTATCCTGAGTTGCTAGTACTGAAATTAATGTATTAGGTGTTGGGATCCAGTATTCTGTTCCCAAAAAACTCTCTTCAAGTATATAGTACATAATAAGACCATCTTCATATATCCCATAATGTCCTGTAAGAAAATAATATTGAAGTTGTATTGGTTTATTTGAAATTATTTGTAGTCCCTCACATAATAATGGTCTTTCAATTATCCTTGTAACTCCAGTATTTAAGTAAAAACTATCAGTTTCAACCTGAATAAAAGTACTATCTTCGAAAGCATAAATTTCCAAATAATTTTGAGTTACACTAGCTCCGATGTGAAAAGTATCAACATAAGGAATCCAATAGCGATAGATATTATCTTTTGAAGATGTAGCATATGCTATTTGATAGATAAACAATAATATTAAAATAAATATCGTATATAAATTAACTCTTGTTTGTTTATTCATAATCGCTTCCTCCTAATTCTTTTTTATCTTTGTTATTCCTTTTTTTGTTCTACAATTTTACTTCCGTTATTTGTCATTTCGCTTAACATCTATACCTACGTCATTCAAAAGAGCTGTAGAAAAACTACTATAGTTAAGGTTAATTGCTTTTGGATAAAACCCTTTTCGTAATTAATCCAAACCCTATGTGAATTAATATACAATTCGCTTTTCTCACTTATCTTTATATTGCAAATCTCACAAAGATAGTAATTCTTATAAACCGGTTTTGTTACCTGAATGTATGTTTCTGTAGTCTTCAGATTATTGTGATCAAATAGAATCATAATTCTTCTAATATTCAATAAACTTCAATAAACGAGTTAAAAAGATGGGCATCAATAAATGAGCTGAAGTATTTTTATTTACATTAACTCTTTTTACTGCCAAACAATAAATTTCCTGAAAACTTCTCACACTATATAGTTTCACCTATTACTCCGCTAAGATTAACGTTTCAAATTCTCCTAATGTACCAGAATATTCCATAATTACTCCTTTAAAAAAAAACAACCCTATTTATTTTTTTTTAAAATAAATAGATTCTGCTCTAATAATCATATCTCTGTATATTAATTTTTAAAATCTTATGTATATTACTGTGTCGAATATCAAATATATTTAAAATTATGTCAAATATTATCTTAATATCCGGTCTTTACTCTGATTTGAAATAAAACTTGTTACTATGTTAGACGTGCATGACCGGGTATTTCCAAGTAGAGACGCCGATAACGACCAACTACAAACCATCCCTATAATTATATACTACTATTGATATCTGAACGTAGTTCACGTTCCTCGTAGATCTTGCCGTAGCCTTGGCGGAGGATGGATTCCGGAGTACCACCTGTGGTGCAAGTCCTACTTAATTTCTGCCAGGCATGAGTAAAAAAAATATTGCCAGAATATTCAAAAAATATTGCCTGGAACAAATATTATATGCAGGAGAAATAAAAATGATAACTGTATGCGGAGTATATTGCGAAACTGAATGTCATGCTTTAGGCACTGAATGTGCAGGATGCCATCAATTGAAAGGAAAGATATCATGGGCGAAGTATATTAATAAAGAGGTCTGCCCTATCTATGAATGCATTGAACAAAAGGGTTATAAGACCTGTATGGACTGTGAGGAGTTGCCCTGTAAGCTGTGGCTGGTTGATACCAAAAACCCGGCTACCAGTGATGAGGAATATGCAAAGCACTTAAAGGACAGGATAAAGAATCTTAAGGAAACGAATAAGGAGAAATAATGAACGAATTTAATACTAAAATTAGAGCAGAAATCAAACAATTGCTGGAAGCTGATGAGAAGGTGATAACTGCCTGGGAAGGTGGTTCACTGGCAACTGGCTATTTTGATGAATACAGTGATCTTGATCTTGCTGTTATCTCAGAAGATGATGCTATCGATGAGATATTTGCCAAAGTGGAAACATACTTGAAAGATAATTACGGGATCAAGCATAAGTTCAGGATACCAGAGCCTAACTGGCATGGTCATTCACAGTGCTTTTACATCATAGATAATTGTCCTGAGATGTTTTATGTGGACTTCCTGATCGAAAAAGAATCCGCTGGCAACCGCTTTCTGGAATCAGACCGTCATGGAAATGCTATAGTCTGGTTCGATAAAAAAGATTACATTGATGGCACTCCCACTCCAGAAGATATTATCAAAAAGAAATGCCAGGATCAGCTTAAAATGGTTAAAACCTATCTGCCATTTACCTTCAAAGATGTTCAGAAGCAGATATATCGCAATAATAAAATTGATGCTTTTGCCCTTTATATCTCACTCGTAAGTCGCATTGTTTCACTTATGAATATCAAATACCGACCAGCAAAACATGATTTTGGTATGCGCTATCTGCATCGTGATTTTCCTATAGAAAAACAGCAATTGATCGAGAAATTACTATATGTGAAAACACTTGAGGAGTTGCAGGCTAATTTACTGCAAATTATAGAAATATATGCACAATTAGTATCTGATTTACAGGAATACGAGTAATCCGCTTATATAATCAATCCTGGGAGGGATCACTCATAATCCCCATAAAAAGTAAACTTCCATTGCGATCATCCCTGATCAAATAGAGAAATGGTCTATGGGCATCGAATATGTATTCCATTATTCCGCATGCCATTCCCACTATTGTAACTGCGGCAGCATCAGTCCCTGCTTCATTAACTGTTATCCAGGCATTCTGTTTAACTCTTGAGACATATAATTCATCTGAAACATAAGCCATCTCAGAGAAATCAGCAGCAAGAGAAAAAGCATCAACCATTCCCAGAGCAATTAATATCTCCTTATAACTTTTATTGTAATTTACTTCAAAGGTAGGTAATTTAAAAACAATACCTTCTTCAAGATTTTCCGGTAAGGGAATAAAATTAGCAAACCAATCGTTAAATGTATCATATTCCAGACTTTGTATCCAGTCCGATAAATTTATATCATAATCTGGAAGAAATATATACATAGACATATCACCATTACTATACGGCAATCTTGCTGCTGCAAAGTCTTCATCCCATAAATAAGTAAAATCCAAACCATCACTTTGCATAAATGGCACTGGTACTATTTCCTGGTTGGCAGTTAAAAAAAGGTCATATTCAGTGTTATCTGGATGAAAGCTGTAAGTCCAATCAGCATTGAAGTAGATTGCATTGATCAAAAACATGACTTCCAATGGATCAATATATGTCAGTAGATTTGATATTCTGCCATTAGTCTGAGCGCTTGCCCAGTTATTGATAGCAATAATAGTGTCATCATTAAAAGGAAGGTCAGGAAAAACTTGAGATTCATAATATTCTTCTTTAACTGAGATAAAATCTTCTTTGACTGGGAAATTCTGCTTTATCCAGATAGAATTTGCCAGACCCAGTTCAATACAGGGATCAACGTCTATCAGGCTTCTTATCAAATGCTGATTTTGTTCATTGAGTTCTGCTACAGAATATTCACTAAAATGCAGCACATTCTGCATTTCAACAAGTGTATTGCCAACAGCTCCATTAAGCGTCATTGAAAGAGCAATTGATAATGATAATGGGGAGAAAAAAATATTCTCGTTATCTGTTTCGCTCAATTTCTTTAGCAGATCCAAAGCAAAAGCTGAATTTGCCTGAATTATGCTGTCTTCAACCTGGCTGGCATACCAATCGGCATCACCATCCGTAATAGTATTTTCCGCTGTTGTTTTAACTGTGCATCCACAAATCAAAAACAATGACAAGATTATTATAAGTAAGTATTTCATTATTACCTCCAGATCAATTAGCTACAGGTACAACTTGCTATTTTTATCTGGATTATGTCAAATAATTTTATTGGATCAATGTTTTTTATATATCAAATAATCCCAGCCTTTAAATGATAACAAAGTATCACGGGAGAGAGTGACCTTATCTCCTGAAAGGCAATTCTGATATTCGCCATCAATGCCGCTTAGTTTAAATTCTGCTGTTTCGTGAGTAAGGTTGATGATAAATATTACCTGATCCTGATCCTTCTCTCTTGACACGGAATATATCTGATATGGTTTGCTATTAGGCACTTTACTAAATGAGCCACCATAAATGCCATTATACAAGGTAGGATTTTCCTTCTTCAACTCATTAAGAAGCTTATATAAAGCATCCATTTCAGTCGTCTTCCAATCTATCTGATCTTTATCAAAGAATGCCAGTTGACTGCTGTTCAAAGCTTCCTGTCCACTGTATGTGAGTGGCATACCAGGCAAAGCATAAGTGAGTACCGTCATTGCCTTATATGATGCGGGAAAATGTTTAAGCATTGTCCCAGACCAGGAATTTTCATCATGATTGGCTAAGAAAAGCATGCGAAGATTTTCTTTATCATAGCGTTTCATTTCTCTCATACGATAGGCATCAAGCTCTATAACGGATTTATATCCGGCAGAAATGTCTTTAAATAATCCATAGGCACTCCAGGCATAGGTCATGTCAAATGCTTCATGATAAGCCGGATTTTCACACTCAGCCAGCATAAATACTGGTTTTATCTGCTCTATCTGCATGCGGGCATCCATCCAGAAATCAAGAGGAACCATTTCTGCCACATCACACCGGAAACCATCAATATCAAAGTCCTTTACCCAGTATTGCATAGCATCAGCCATCGCCTTACGTAATCCCATATTGCCATAATCAAGCCAGATGACATCATTCCAGTCTTTTACTGGAGGATAAAAGTTTCCAGCACTATCCTTTTTATAATATTCAGGGTGATCGAGTGTCCACACATTATCCCAGCCGGAATGATTCGCCACCCAATCAACGATAACATACATCCCCCGTGCATGAATATCTTCTATTAGCCTTTTGAAATCTTCCTTATCGCCATATTCTGGATTAATGCCATAATAATCACTGCTGGCATAATAACTGCCTAATGAGCCCTTACGGTTCAATTCACCGATGGGATTGACAGGCATCAGCCAGAGGATCCCCACCCCCATTTCCTGTAATCTGGGTAAATGCTGACGAAATGCTTCGAATGTGCCCTCAGGAGTATATTGACGGATATTAACTTCATATATAGATAAATTTTGTGACCACTCTGGAACTTTAAATTGTGCCTGCAAAATACTGGCTGTGCATAAAATACTAAATATCAGAAAGAATATACTCTTCATATTACCTCCGAATCTATTTATATCATTTATAAGAATTTAAATTTTCTGTCAATTATATTATCAATTAGGGTTTTAGATAAACTGATTGACATAAAAGAGCAATTTTGTGAATAAAACTTGCAGATAAGGTATTTTTTCTTAATATATATTCATAATGTAGATGTTTAATAGCATATACATTAAATAAAAATCAGGGGTTTTTTAGAGTGCAGTCAGTTTGTTTGCTGTCCATAGACAAAATCTGCCATCTAGAGGCGGACTTTGTAAATATATTAAAAGACAACTATTTAATTGAACAAAATATAATAAAATCAGGAGAATTATGAAAGCAATCAAAAGATTTTTATTCACATTTGTCTTTCTCTTTATTCTCTGGATGCTGCTGGCAGGACTGGATTATCAGGAGCTGATACTTGGTGCAGGTATTTCGCTATTGATAAGTTTACTATTTAGCAGGCATACAGGCATATATGGAGAATTCAGATTCAGTGTGAAGGCGTTTATTTATGGCATCCTTTACATTTTTGTATTTTTGGGTGCCCTGATCAAGTCCAATATTGATGTGGCATTGCGAGTGATCCAACCTGTAATACCTATCAATCCTGGTATCGTGCATGTGAAAACTACATTAAAAAGCCCTTTAGCGCGTTTAGTGCTGGCAAACTCCATTACATTAACTCCAGGAACATTAACAGTGGAAACCTCAGGTGAAGATTTTTATATTCACTGGATAGACGTAAAAGCAGCAGATGAATCAGGGGCTACAGAAGCAATTGTAAAGAATTTTGAAAAATACCTGGAGGTGATCTTTGGCTGAAACAATATATATGATCGCCGGACTCATTGCTCTGGTAGGAATTGTGATCGCATTTGTTCGCTTGATACTGGGACCAACTGCTGCGGATAGAACTGTAGCCATTGATGCAATGACAATAATCACCATTTCACTGATAACCTGGCTGGGTTATATGCAGGGTAGAAAGATCTATCTTGATGTGGCAATGGTTTATGCACTTATTAGCTTCATTGGTGTTGTTGCAGTAGCAAGATACCTGGAAAGGGGGTTATAATGTTGATCGCTGGAGCAATAATCAGCCTGGTAGGAGCAATATTCCTTTTTCTGGGAGCTTTGGGAGTGCTGCGGATGCCTGATCTTTATAACCGTATGCAGGCAGGAACAAAAGCCACTACATTGGGTTCAATCCTGTTTATGCTGGGACTTGGTATTGGTTATTATAATCAGATCTGTATATGTAAGATAATTCTGCTATTGCTATTTGTGATATTTACTAACCCTATTTCATCACATGCACTGGCTCGGGCTGGACATTTTTATGGGATCCGTCTCATAAAGAAATCAGTACTTGATGCTTTGCATGATGCTGAGAAAGAGGGGGAATTATGATCTTAGCAATAATTATTGTGTTAGGAGTTCTTATGCTGGTGGCTGCGTTTCTGGCTTTATATCTTAAAGACCTGCTTTCGGCAATTATTGCTGCTGGTGCAATCAGCTTGATGGCAAGCGTTATCTATATCATACTCGCTGCACCTGATGTGGCTATGACTGAAGCGGCTATTGGGTCAGGACTCACTACTATAGTATTTCTTTATGCTCTGCATCTGGTGAAAAAAGAACAGGGGGAGAAAAAATGATAAAAAGATTCTTCTCTCTATTCTTTGTAATCCTGCTGTTATTCGTTTTATTACCACTGGTCACAGATATCAAGCCACTAACAGAATTAGGTATTACTTCCCAGAAATATGCCAGGGATGGTGCTAAAGAACTTGGTGCTGCCAATCTTGTCACCTCTGTAGTTGTCACTTATCGTGGACTTGATACTCTGGGCGAGGTTACAGTGTTATTTATCACTACAGCAGGAATTGGATTTCTCTTGCGGAAGCGATCGACAGGAAAAAATAAAAAGCGTAAAGCATCTGAGATATTAAAAAGCGGGACTTCATTTCTACTGCCATTAATAGTGCTTTTTGGAGTATATATCTTCACTCATGGACATTTGACCCCTGGAGGTGGTTTTCAAGGTGGAGTTGTTATTGCTTCGGCAATAGTGCTATTGCTGCTTTCTGATATTAACCTGCATACCGATCATAATATTCTTAACTGGCTGGAATCTCTGTCAGGAGCTTTTTATATATTACTGGGAATATTAGGACTGATCCTTGCGGGAGGATTTTTGGATAACAGATTCCTTCCTTTAGGAGAATTTGGCAAAATATTCAGTGCTGGTGCGATTCCCATCATATATTCCCTGATCGGACTTAAGGTTGGTGCTGAACTTGTGGGAATTCTCAGCAAACTGGGCAGGGAGGAATAATGACAATAATCACAATTTTAGGATTTCTGCTGATCATCATTGGCTTGTGGGGTATGCTTACGCGTAAACACCTTTTCAGGATAATATTGGGATTTTCCATTATCGATACGGGTATCCATTTGATAATGGTGTCACTGGGATATATAAAAGGCAGAACGGCTCCGATCTTTGATAGTGATCTTTCCACAGTTGATGCTGTGCATAATATCGTGGATCCTATCCCTTCAGCTCTGGTTCTTACTGCTATTGTCATTGGACTGGCAGTGACTGCCCTGATGCTTGTATATGTGGTCCAGATGAAGAGGCAGAAAGGATCACTTGATATCAGTGATTATGAGGAGTTGAAATGGTAAATCCTATCTATATATTAATCATCGCATTATTTACTGCTTTTCTATTGCCGGTATTTGATAAACTTGGGCGAAAATTCTCTCTAAGCATATTTTTCATTGCTCTGGCAGCGATCTTTGATATCACCCTGCAACTCGCCTGGCAATCATATAATGGCGTTCTTGATGCTAATATCTTTACAGCAGGTTCAATACCACCTTTCTCTATTAATTTGAGGATCAGTGGAATAGAAACCTTTCTGATCACCACTATAAATTTTGGGACATTGCTTGCGGCAATATATCTTTTACCAAAATTTAATAAAGAGAAAATCTATGCCATGATGCTCTTTCTCACTTTAAATCTGGGAGTGAACGGGCTGATTTTAACGCGAGATATTTTTAATGTATTTGTCTTTCTGGAAATAACATCGATTTCTTTATATGCACTTATTGGGATCAGACAAAACAGGCAAACCCTGGAATCAGGATTTAAATATATTATAGCCGGTGGTCTGGCTTCAGCATTCCTATTGCTGGGGATAATTTTTGTTTATAGGTTATCCGGTAATCTAAATATTGATATGATAGCTGCGGCTAACCCACTTCTGGTATCCAAAGGTGGTTTGACGGCACTATTTCTGATAATAGTAGCCTTCCTGATAGAGCTAAAACCCTGGCCTGCTAATGGCTGGGCGCTTGATGTTTATCAGGCAGCCCACCCGGGAATCAGTGCTATGGTTGCCAGCATAGTAGCTACGGGATTTATTTTTACCTTTTATAAACTGATCCCTTTGATACCCATTTACTGGTATGATATCCTGATTTTAATGGGTATGCTGACTTATGTTTTTTCAAATCTTTCCGGTCTTAAGCAGAAGAATGCCCAAAGATTACTGGGATATTCTTCTATAGCCCAAATGGGGCTATTGACGGCAGTATTACTGATAATATCAAAGCATCCTGTCCATGGAGATCTACAATATAACCTGATTTATATTGCCGGAGCACTATTCATTAATCATTTTCTGGCAAAAGCAGGATTATTCTGGCTGGCTGGTATCATCAAAAAAGATAAAATATCAGAATGGTCATTAAAGGGACGACCAACACTGATAATAGTATTTGCCTTTTTTGCCTTTGCTCTGGTAGGATTACCTCCATTTCCAGGATTCTGGGCAAAATGGCTGCTGATTAACCGATTGGCGGAATATCACCTTACAGGCTGGATAATCCCCATAATACTGGGATCACTCCTGGAAGCTACTTACCTTTTACGCTGGTTTGGCAGTTCTGTTAAAAAAGAATCAACAGAACCTGTAAAAATCCATCTTCACAAAATCATTCCTACTTATATCGCAGCAATGGCTTTATTGATTGTTTATCCATCTTTTGCTGATTCGCTGATCTATACAAGAGTGATTTTCCAGATACCGCTTATTGGTTTAGCAATTATGGCTTTGTTGCATTTTTTACCTTCTCGTGTACGTGGAATAATAATGATAGCTGTTCTGGTCTATTTTGGCTGGTTCATCTACCCCATGGCAGAAGGAATTGTAAAAATATTTGAATTCATTTTTATAGGTGGCGGGATTGTGATTTCTATTGCGAGTTTGAATTCCAAAAAATACAGTCAGGGATATTTTGAATTTCTGATCATGCTGATCCTTTCACTTGCTTTTATACCTTTGGCAAAGACCAGTCTTGAATTTTTCCTGGTCTGGGAATATATGACAATCAGCTCCTGGCTTCTCGTTTTAAGAGGGAATAAGGGAGAAAAGCCTGCTTTGATCTATATCCTTTTTTCATTGAGTGCTGCATTGATGATTCTCACTGGTTTTGCACTCAGCTTTGCAGAGACAGGAAGTATTGCTTTGCAATATCTGGCAAATCTGCAAATATATGCAATCCCTGTATATTTGCTTTTAGCTGGTGGTTTCCTCGTGAAAGCAGCAGCAGTAGGATTACATATCTGGCTGCCGGGTGCTTATGCAGAAGCAGAAGATGAAATCTCACCAATATTTTCCGGCATGATGAGCAAGATCGGTCTCTGGGGATTTATCATGCTGCTGGGATTTATGGGAACCAGAGCCCTGGGGATATTTGAAATATCAAATCTGC
This sequence comes from Candidatus Stygibacter australis, assembly GCA_030765845.1. Classification (NCBI taxonomy): domain Bacteria; kingdom Pseudomonadati; phylum Candidatus Cloacimonadota; class Cloacimonadia (SeqCode); order Cloacimonadales (SeqCode); genus Candidatus Stygibacter; species Candidatus Stygibacter australis. Next base: position 11,695 of record JAVCDJ010000170.1, on the reverse strand, counting down.
TGGGCTGGATAGGTGTGATCACAGCATTTTTTGGAGCATTGATGGCAGTATTTCAGGAGGATATCAAATACCTTCTTGCTTATTCCTCCATGAGTCAACTTGGCTATATGATACTATCTGTTTCCCTGCTTTCTCATCTCGGCTGGACCACTGCTCTTTATATGTCAGTAACGCATTTATTCTTTAAAGGGATGCTGTTTTTGGCTATAGCTGGATTGGTTTCAAGGGTCGGAACCACAAAAATGTATGAAATGGGTGGACTTATTAAGAAGATGCCCATGACATTCATCACAGTATTGATAGCAATTATTGCTGTTTCCGGTGTACCACCATTATCAGGATTTGGCGGGAAATGGCTGCTTTATACTGCATTACTCGAAAAAGGCTGGTATCTGCAGGCAGGACTATCCTTCTTTGCTGGTGCTATCGCTTTCCTATATCTCTTCAGGCTGATCCACACCATCTTCCTTGGTCAATTGAAAGCAAAATATAGAGAAGTAAAAGAAGCTTCACTCTGGTATCTTGTTCCGCAGGTAATATTTATCGGAGCGATCATGGCAGTCTCTACTTTCCCAAATCTGATATTGAAACCTATTATGGCTGCTGTGGATACTCAGTTTGCATCTACAATCAACTGGGAAGGCTACAAGGTGATCACTACTTTGGGTTACTGGAATGGAAATGCAGTAATGATGATCACAATGGGAGTATTTATGGTTCCCCTCATCTGGCTTTTGGTTAGAGTTAAAATGGTGCAAAAAGTTGAGCAATTCAATATTGTATATGCCGCTGAGCGTCCGGATAGACCTGAAACTACTCATTTTGCTTATAACTTTTTCAGCCACTATCAGAAAGCACTGGGCTTCCTGGTAAATCATCAGGTCACTAATTTCTGGAAATCTGTAGCAGAATGGTTTCATTCAGTTTCAGCTATGGTAAGACATATATATACCGGGAACGGCCAAACTTATGCTCTACATATCATTATATATATCGTAATTTTATATACTCTCCTGGGGGTGAATTAATATGGATGGACTTATAATCAAAATCATATATGCTTTTATTTCTTTGAGTGTTGCAACGATTTGGGGATTGCTTTTAGGTGGTATTGCCATGAAAGTGGTTGCCAGGGCACATGGTCGCTTTGGTCCACCTGTCTGGCAGCCTATTGTGGATATTATAAAGAATAATGCCAGAAGGACTTCCATAAGTCACGGCATTATGTATTTTCTTGGTCCTGTCTTCCGAATTGCTGGAGGCATGGGAACTTTTCTCTTTATTCCTTTCATCTTTGGTTCGACAGTGTTCGGTAATTTCAGTTTTGCTGGTGATCTGTTCCTGGTCATGTATTTCATTTTTTTCGGACAATTAGGAATGGCTCTCGGTGCCGGAGAAAGTGGACATCCATATAGCGCAATTGGTGTTGCCCGTGGACTGAGTCAAATGACTGCCTTTGAATTACCTTTTGCACTTTCAATCATCTCACTGGTTATTCAATATGGCACTTTGAATATTACTGATATAGTAGCTGCTCAGCAGGGCGGGATCCTCAATTGGACATTGATCACTAATCCTCTGGCAACTATAGCAGCGCTTATATCTCTTCAGGGCATGAATATGCATAATCCTTTCAGTGTTGTGATAGCTCCTCAGGAAATACCCATTGGCCCACCAACTGAATATCACAGTAACTTCCTGGGATTATTGCAGACCAATCGAGGACTTTTTAATATAGCCAAGCTTGCTTTATTTATGAACCTGTATTTTGGTGGTGCCACTAACCTGGCTATGATGATCCTGAAAACATTTTTACTATATATGATCACTGTCATAATTGGTGCTTCATTCCCGCGCTTCAGAACGGAACAGTCTATCAGGTTTTTCCTTGGTGTCCCCACTATACTGGGTATATTAGCCGTGATTATTGTCGCATATTTATAAGGAGTTGAAATGGATAACAAAGAAATAAAAACAAAAATAAAACTGGCTAACGATGGTCTGGCAGAACACGAAAAAGCATTGTTTTGTGATGCCCGTCCTCAATCATATAAACCCTTAGGGAAATATGTTGAGAAATTTTTGAACTGGGCAAGGGCAAATTCTTTATGGATATTAGGCTATGGAACCGGTTGCGGAGCTATTGAACTGCGTCCCTTGATGACAGCACGTTTTGATATGTTTCGCTGGGGACTTGCCCCCAGACCAACTCCACGTCAGGCAGGAGTGTTTGTGATCGGTGGTTATATGAGTGTGAAAACCCTTAAAAGGGTGATCCGCAGTTATGAGCAGATGCAGGGGCCTAAATTTGTGATAGCTTTGGGAAGCTGCACAATCAATGGCGGGATGTATTGGGACAGCTATAATACCATTAATCGTCTTGATCACTATCTTCCGGTGGATATTTATATCACGGGTTGTATGCCACGTCCTGAAGCTCTTATTGCTGGTTTTAATAAACTCAAAGCACTGATCAGAGAAGAAAAAACTGATGGTCAAAATGAATATGCCAATAACTTTGACTGGTATAAAGCTAATCAAAAAAAGATCGTAAAAGACTGGAATATGCCAGACTATAACTGGTAGGAGAGATCATGCAGGAAATAATAAATAAATTAATTGATCGATATGCTATTGAGCCCTTGCAGCTAAAACGAAATAATCAGGCATTTGTGACAATCGAGAAAGACAGACTGCCAGATGTACTCACCTGGCTCAGAGATTATGAGAATTACACTCATCTTGCATTTATCACGGCAGTAGATTATCCTGAGATAGAAAAATTCCAACTCACTTACATGTTACATAATTATGAGACGAATACTGACCTTGGTTTACGGGTACTGCTGGATCGCACCCAGCCAGTAATGGTATCGGTGCATCATCTCTGGAAACAGGTAGAAGTATATCAACGTGAACTGCGAGAGATGTTTGGTATTGATTTTCCAGGAAGCCCAGGTCTTAACGAAAATTTTGCCTTGGAAGGCTGGGATGATATCCCTCCAATGAGAAGGGACTTTGATACTAAAGAATATTCTGAGAAAACCTATTTCCCACGTCCTGGTCGCAAAACTCATGATCCCCGGGAATACATGAAGCAGAAGCTATATCCTGAAAAGAAGGAGGATAAATAGATGAAAACTGATAGAAGTAAATTTCCTCCTGTTATCGATGGCAAAGCCCAGTTTGATCTTGAAAGTGGAAAATATATTAAAGTATGGCAAGGCCCCCAGCATCCAGGTGTAACAGGTAATATGGCTCTGGAACTGATTATCAGCGGTGATGAAATTATTGATCTTACAACTCATGTTGGTTATTTGCATCGTGGTTTTGAAAAGCTCATGGAACGTCGTCGCTTTATTCAGTGCTTCCCTATTGTATGTCGTATTTGTGTACCAGAACCAGATACTAATGAATATCTGCTGGCTGCTGCTGCAGAGGAACTTGCTGGTATTGAGATACCAGAAAAGGCAAAATGGTTACGGACATTAACTCTTGAGCTTTCACGTCTGGCAAGTTTCTTAATGTGGATTGGAGGTCAATCGGGTTCATTCGGGATGGGTACGGTCGCTCAATGGGCAATAGCTCAACGTGATTTCATTCTTGATCTGTTTGAAGAACTCTCCGGAGGCAGAATTTATCACATGTACATCATTCCAGGTGGAGTTCGAGACGATCTTCCTCAGGGATGGGATAAACATTTAGAGGAAGTGCTTGTTAAGACTGAAAAAATACTAAGTGAAATAGAAATTGTCTTATTTAACAACATAGTTTTCAAAATGCGAGCCAAGGATCTGGGAGTTATCACTCCTGAGATGGTTGACAAATTTGGCATCGTAGGACCAAATGCTCGGGCTGCCGGACTTGCACGTGATCTGAGAAAAGATGAACCATATCTAATCTATGACCAGCTTGATTTTGAAATACTTACGATGGACTATTCTGATGCTTATAATCGCACCTATCTGCGTTGGCAGGAAATGTGGCAATCTATTGATCTTATTCGTCAGATCATGGCAAAAATGCCTGCTGGTGACGATTATCATTACAATCTTCCAAATGTACTCAACTGGAAGATACCCTACGGAGAAACCTATGTGAAAGCAGAATCTACCCGTGGAGAATATGGTTATTATGTGGTATCAGATGGAAGTGGCTATCCTCGTCGGGTATATGTAAGAGGTCCCAGTTACACTCATGCAATGTCACTGCTCCCGCATCTGGCAGTTAATGTAAATATAGCCGATATGGCAGGTCTAATGGTATCATTGCATACCTATCCACCTGAAATTGAGAGGTAATATAGATGAAATTAAAAGATTTTCTCTCCCCATTTTATGTTTGGAAACGTGCTTTTGACAAGCCGTTCACAACTCGAAAACCTCTGGAAGAACGTCCTGGTGCTGATCGTTACCGTGGTTTTCACCAGAATGATATGACTAAATGTATCGGTTGTGGCTCCTGTGAAGTGATATGCCAGAATGCCGCTATTGATATGGTACCTGTTAAAGAAATTGAAACTACTTTGACTGATAGTGGTTTGCGTCCTCAGATAGATTATGGACGCTGCTGCTGGTGCGCTCTTTGTGTGGATATCTGCACAACCGGTTCCCTGAAAATGTCTAATGAATATATCTGGATTGATACTGATCCCGAGGTGTTCAGATTTGTTCCAGGTGCGGATACCAAATCATGGGATAATATTCCAGAAGGATATTCCCAGCATGATAATTACACTTTGCTGAATTTGGATAGAATTGAAATGCCATCACTATCAGCAGATGAGAGCAAGAAAACTTTCCTGGAGATCGTGAAAGGATTTAGTAAAGAAGAAGCTATCAAGGAAGCACAACGCTGTGTGGAATGCGGCTTATGCGTGGCATCCTGCCCTGCTCATATGGATATACCAGATTATATCAGGGCAATCCGAGAAGATGACCTTGATGAAGCTATTAGACTGCTATATGATACAAATCCCATGCCGGCAACATGTGGTCGCATTTGCACGCATCTCTGCGAAGATGCCTGCTCTATTGGTGTAAAAGGTGAACCACTTGCTATTCGCTGGTTGAAACGCTATATTGTTGACCAGATTGATGAATCAGATTTTAAAAATATATTAGCGGATGAATTCAAACCTAATGGTAAGAAAGTTGCCATCATAGGTTCTGGTCCTGGTGGATTAAGTGCTGCTTATTATCTGGTGACTGCCGGGTATAATGTAACAATCTATGAATCCAGTAAACTTCCTGGAGGTATGATCCGCTATGGTGTTCCCGAATACCGTATGCCTTATGACCAGATTGATCAGGATATTAATTATATCAAAGAACTTGGAGTAGAAATTAAACTTGATAATAGAATTGGAAAGGATACACCATTTATAGAACTTTATAATAATTACGATGCAGTATTCTTTTCCACAGGTTTAACTGATCCCTATAAAATGGCAATTGATGGTGAAGACCTTCCCGGTGTTTTCTCAGGCATGCAAATTCTTGACGATGTCACTAAGGGCATCAAACTAGATATCGGAAAAAAGGTCGTTGTTATTGGCGGTGGAAATGTGGCCATTGATGCAGCACGTACTGCCCTTAGATTAGGTGCTGAGTCCACAATTATCTATCGCAGAAGAGAAGAAGATATGCCTGCTGATGAAGAAGAAATTGATGACGCTCATGCAGAAAATGTAGAATTTATAACTCAGGCAATACCTTCAAAAATAGAAAAATCAGAGAATGGCAAGCTAAGATTCTTCTGGAATAATGCGGAAATGGTTGCCAAAGAAGGAGCTTCACGCCCCTCTCCTGTTGCCATCAAAGGTGATTTTCAATCTCGTGAAGTTGATGCTGTGATCTCTGCTATTGGTCAAGGTGGGGATTTTACTTTCCTCACACCTGAATTTGAAAGCAAGATCAAATTTAAGAGAGGAAAAGTCATCTTAAATGCTGACTGTCAGACTTCTGAACCTAAGATATTTGCTGGTGGTGATATTGCAAATCCCACTGCTGATGCCATCTCTGCTATTGCTGATGGACATAATGCTGCCAGGGGAATTGATAAATTCCTGAATAAATAAGTACGAAGTTACTCTACCTAAAGGTGCTGTTGCCTAACTGCTCAGCACCTTTTTTTATATCTTATTTTAATAACAACATTCTCCTCGTGAAGATGTTATTATCTGTTTTAAGTTTATATAGATATAGCCCTGAGGGAACAATATTCTCATTCTCATCTTCCCCGCTCCAGATAATCGAATGCCTGCCTTGAGCAAAATCACCTGTGACTAATTTATTAACTATTTGTCCTTTAAGATTATATACCGAAAGCTCAACATAATCATCATTTTCCAGGGAGAAATAGATCGTGGTAGAAGGGTTAAAAGGATTTGGATAATTACCCAGCATTTCTGGAATCGCAATCTCTTCATCAGTATTAGGTACTAAATATTCCATATAGACTGTATTTGAGGAATGACTTTCATTTTCCTGCGCATAAACTGCTGTTATATAATAGCCCAATAAAGAGGAATGAGGAAATAAAATAGTATCTATATAACTGCATTGATTGGTGGTATCCAGCAAAGCGTAAGGAGTATTATTTATACTGCCTACACTGCGGTAAATGTTATAATACTGAAAAGCTCTTGCAGAATCATGTTGCCAGTTCAATGAAGCTTCATTTCCAGTAAGTACTCCTTCCAATTCAGCGGGAGCAATCAGTTGAGATAAGGTAAAATCGACTGTTGCATTATCATATTCTTCGACTAAAACATTATTATAAGTGATGAATTCATAATCAGGATAGGTGGCTGATACAGAATAATTGCCTACAGAAACCTGGGTGATATATGAAACTGTTCCTGATTCATCAGGTTGAATATCCAGGGTGTATTCCTGATAATCATTATCGATAGTAACAGTGATCATAAATGTATCTACAATTGCTGGTTCAAGCGTTACCTGACCGCTGACAAAGCCGACTGGAGGATCAGGTGGAATAATATCTACTATCGCTCCTTCCACCACCGTCAAACCATAAGGGATCTCATCAGGAAGCAGATACCAGCCATTATATGTACCTCCCCAACCTAAATTTAAATGATAAAACTCATCAGTATTATATCCATCCACTACAAAATTATGTCCTGAATCCCAGGCAGGAGTGACGGAAGCAAAATGAACCGGTAAACCTTCCATAATATTCTGAGCTATATGTTGATAAAAATCAGGTGTGGATTCATCAATAAGCTGAGACTCATCAAAATTAAATTTCATGAAGGCATCATAAGCCTGACTCACTCCAAAAGTTCCTGATGCTTGAGATGTGTAAACCTGTGTAGCAGCCACGCCACAGGCAAATACAAGTGCTGCCTTTTCATCATTAGAAACCGGCAGGCCATATTGATAATGAAAAGCCAGGCTATCAAGAGCAGAATTGATCTGCGGAAAGGAGAGAAAATCCAGAAGCTGATAATCATTATCTATCCAGTACTGTCTGCCAGCATAATTATGATAATAATCATCTTCATCGTCAAAAAATACAGAATTTACGGTTCTATGATAATTTAATATTTGAGACATGGCAATCGATGGACAACCGGCAATACTCCTACCCCCGGTAACTGTATCCAACGGGCAGAAATTATTATAAGGTGCAGATTGTGTCCAGTTCTCCAGCAGCCAGCCACCAGTTGGTGTACTGCCCTCAGGAGGCCACTGCTCTGGTCTATCAGGTCTGCCCTCTTCTGTCAGCAGATCATCCCATTCTGTTTTTCTGCGTGATATTATTGATTCTGGTAGACGCGATAAATTATCAAGTCGAAGGCTGATATCTGATTTTATCAGATCCAGAAGAATATTTCCCATTTTCTCATTATAAAAGTTACTTGTAAATGAATAAGCAATTACGGGTGGTAAATTATCATCAGCAGATATTACCATGTATCCCTGAGGAGACAATTCAAATACGTAGCCCAACATCATATCTTGATCGACTATAACTTCTTCTTTTTCCAGAGTATAAGTATTTGTTTTCCCCAATTGAGAAAGCTTAGTGGATGCCACTTTCTGGCACATGTTTAGTCCTGCCTGAGCAGAAAATAGAATATTACATAGTAACAATAAACCAATGATCATCAAATAGCTTTTTCTCATAATCCATCCTTAGTCTCAATTCTTGATAATATAGATCTTAAAATCTAATATATACTACAATTTATTATGCTTTTTATGTCAAGAAAGAATCAATTTCACTTAGTTTTCACACTTGGTTAACTCATAATGGTTTATATAAGTAAGATATTTGATTGACCTGGTTGGAGTACGTGTTAATATTATAGTCTTAATTATCTTAGAGATTGGGATTTTGCATTTGGGCAAGGGTTTGAGTTTTATAAGTCTGACATTGAGTGCAGGTGTGGAAGCGGCAAAAATTATTGTAAATATGCAGAATAGCCTGTTGATAGACTGCTTTTTTCCTGCTAAGACGGATTTGAGGAGGGTCCATGAACTGACGCATGGATTTGGTGATATAATTATCTGGTAAAGAATGATAATTTTTATAGATATAGAGTATGGCATCCGTCATTTCACTGAATTTGTTTTCCTGAGCATATAGCAGAGCAAGGGGCAGAATGATATTAATGAATAAAGTATCCAGCCTTGTTTTACCCAACTGATATTTTTCAGGAAGAAATTCACCAGGACGGATAAATAATTGGTATAATCTCTGATAGAATTCAGCCATGTTGATCTTGCCAACTGGAAATGAAAAGAGCTTTATGAAGTTGTTAAATAATGAACCCTTCAGAGATTCATACACTAGATTTGAGACTTGCAGAAGTCTGATGGCTGGATGGTTTACTGGACGAATTCTGAATAGATGCCAGTCAATTTCCAGTTGCTCTTTAAAGAAATCCTGCCTGGAATATAGTTCCTTCCATTTGAGCACAAATTCTGCTGGAAAGGTTGAGGGCAGCTTATTTATCAAACCCGATGCACCAAGCCAGATGGCAATGAACTGTTGTTCTGACAAACCTCCCTGAGCAAATATCCGAAGTTGTGAATAAGTAATTAAACTGGCAAGCTGGAGCATCTGGTATTTATTTTTACTATAACCCAGAGCTTCCAGGATGCCTTGATAGGCAAGCTGATTGAACCCTGTAAAATATTGTTCAGCAGCAAAGCGTTTGGCTTTTTCGTCAATTCTCTGGCAGCCATATTTAAGGAGAACCGGCTCGAGCAATTCAGCAGGTTGACCAGCAAAAAAAGAGCAGAATTTATCCTTAGGTATCTGGGGATCATCCTGATAGCCTGTGAATATTTTAATAATATCATCATCAAGATAATCCTGCATGGCAAATATTTCTATTTGCCTGCCTTTTTTATCAATCGTGAAATCCGGTTTTAGATTATGCTGATAGACCACGTGCAGGATAATACGACAATAATTGGGGTCATCAACATGACCATGAGCCTTCCAGTCATAGGTCGTTTTGTGTAATTCCACATCTCCACGGATGAGATCATTATCGATAGAAATAACAGCTTCCCGAAAATCAGGACCTGCTGAACTGCTGAATCTGCCTGGAGAAATGATCTTAATTTTCTTACCTGATACTGTCATCAAATCAGGTTTCAAATGTCCGGCATCCCAGATATGATAAAGAAAACGCTCCGTGAAATCAGTAATATCCATAATATTATTCCCAAATTTATTTTTATATATTAAGATTATTTCCCAAAAATCAGTCAATGCAATTTTTTTTAGCAAAATATCATATCCAGGAAAAACAATCCTACAAATCACATTTTAAATCATATCCTGGAAAAACAATCCTACAAATCACATTTTAAATCATATCCTGAAAGGATAATCCTATCATTGCCCCTCATAAAGGCGAAGCCGATATGAGGGGACAAAATGCCCCAACGCTACCAACTCTTCTCCACCCCAAGCCGGCTGCGCCGGCTTGGGGTGGAGTGAGGGTTTTTTTATATTCCATCCCCTTATACCGGCTTTCGCCTTTATAAGGGGCTAATGATATATTATGCCTTCGGCATATATCACTACCAAAAACCGAAAATACGACTGGAACGGATTATATTTATCAATGATCACATTTCTGATCATATCCTGAAAGGATAATTCTATTGTTGCCCCTCATAAAGGCGCAGCCGATATGAGGGGACAAAATGCACCAATGGCACCCACTTTCTCCATCCCCTTATACCGGCTTTCGCCTTTATAAGGGGCTAATGATATATTATACCTTCGGCATATACAATTAATCATCTAAATTACAATCTTCACCATCAAAAACGTATTTCTGGTCATATTCAATATTGTTCTTCTTCAAAAATAATAAATATTCATCCCTAAAAGACATTTTCCTATGATGCTCCTCCTGCTTTTCTATATAATCGCATACAACTGGGATCATTGATTCACTTACAGAAAAAACTGCATAACCTTTTTGCCATTTAAATTTTGATAAAAAGAGACTGGTTTTATGCAACCAGCGAGATGATTCTCTTTTTATATATTTAACGGCTTCAGGAAGATCTTTTTTATTTAATCTGATCAATATATGTACATGATCTAACCAGCCACCAACTCTGATCGGTATTAAGCCTTGTGATTTACTAAGTCCGTATATATAGGAAAATAATTTAATTCTGATCTCTTTATCCTGTAAAAAGGGATATCTGTTTTTAGTAGAAAATACAATATGTAAATTAATACGATGAAATGAGCCAGCCATGTTATCTCCTAATGTAAGAATAATACTAAATATATATTATCGATCACAATCCAATAATCTTATTTATCTTCAGAATGTAAAGTTTATTCTCAATCTCAAAATGAGATTATCTGATTTATATTAAATTCATATCCTGAAAGGATAATCCTATTGTTGCCCCTCATAAAGGCGCAACCGATATGAGGGGATAAAATGCACCAATAGCACCCTCTCACTCCACTCCAAGCCGGCGCAGCCGGCTTGGAGTGGAGTGAGGTTTTATTTATATTCCATCCCCATATACCGGCTTCGCCTTTATAAGGGGCTAATGATATATTATGCCTTCGGCATATATCACTACAAAAAAGCCGCTAATACAACTGGAACGGATTATATTTATCAATGATCATATTTCTGATCATATCCTGAAAGGATATGATTTAAAATATCAATAAGATTCCGGGTAGAAGCTTCTTATGCGACTACGCCGCATCACATTGACACGGTCACTTTACTCCGAAAGTGGTTTAAGACTGACTGGGAAAATGACTTGTTTTAGAAAGGGGATCAACCATCCGGAAGGTCTTCGACCATTCAGGAGTTTTTTTTGCAACTTTATATTAATTAGAGAATATCTTATAATTCAATATTTCAGCCAGTATAACAGCATCTTCAACCTGCATTAAATGGAGCTTGACAGGATAATCATTATCAAAATGATAAGCATTGATATTTGATTTTATCTTTTTCATAAGATAGACAGGCAGGGCAGGTGCTTGCAAGCAGCAGATATGTTTAATAAATATAAAGAGTTAGATAGAGATTACGGGTTCTGGTACGGGGATTGCATTAATATAAAGTAATAAATTTAACTCGGAGGTTAAGATGAAGAAAAATTTAGTAGTGTTAGTGTTGGCATTATTGGTGGCAGGCAGTCTATTTTGCCAGGAT
>JAVCDJ010000169.1 GCA_030765845.1 Candidatus Stygibacter australis | reverse complement strand
GCTTAACATTGCGAACGGGTTTTAATACCCTATGGTTGTTCAAGCTTAACCCCTTCCATTTTCCTTATCAATATCTTAATACTAATTTCATGATGTCAATATACAATGGTTGATCAGAAAATAGAAGCTTATAAATCTAGATAAATAAGCCAGTTAGAAATGAAAATCTCTTGGTCAGAACGGTTAACCATTGCGAAGGTACAAGACCATACGCAAGTCTCAGCATTGTCAATTCCATAACAATTACTTAGATTGAACAGTCTCGGAGTTATGAACGGTACTCCAGATATGACTTCTGGACGACCTGCATAAACCAAAGCACTATTATCAGTCAGGTCACCCAGAATTCCTATCCCGAGTACGCTTTAGTTCGTTTTGTTAGTCTTGTCTTGATGAGCTGTAATATATGAAAGCTATTCGCTGCCAATAATTCTTACATTACATTAAGTTTGTTCGCGTTTGTTCGCGGCTTAATAATTCTTACATTCCATTTATAACCCAGCGCAGGGATGCACTGGATACATCGATAGTCAGCATAAATTCACATTACATTCTCTCTGTGCCCTCTGTGGTTAAAACTCTTACATTACATTCTCTTTTGTGTAGAGATTAAACCCTGTTAAACGCAGCTTTTTATACCTCGCTGCCCTTTTATTCCATTCATCACGCTCTACTTGCGAAAGTACTTGCCAGTTTGCAGCAATTTCCTTAATTTTATTATTAAAATAGAGTGTTTGGGAGTTGACGCTGTGGTCATACCTTCGCCGGTGATAAAGCCAGGGATTTGTTCGCCTGATATCTTTATAACTGTAGTCCGGGATTTCATAGACCACTTCCTCGTGGTATTTCCCGCTGAGGGCAGTGATCCAGTTCACCTTGCTCCGCAGTCCCCTTCGGTAAGTTTTAATGCTCTCATATCCAGGTTCCGGTAAACTCAAAACATGCTCCAGATTGGCAGTCAGCCAGGCTTCATATGCAGCTTCCAGATCACTGGAAGTGATGATAAAATTTCGCTGGCAATACAACTCATCCTGATAATAGCAATCCAGCCCAAACTCGCCTTCTGCATGAAAGCTGAGTTCCACCTTAGTGCGTGAGGCGATAGTTTGATGAAAGCCCATGGGCATGCCCTGCCAGCGTAATTCATAATCTCCCCGCTGACGCACATAAAACGCCGTCTCACCAAGGAATTTCTGCATTCCAGGGTTCAAAATATACGGCGTGTAATAATTGAGTTTTTTGATCACAGACTTATAATCAGCCAGCCGAGGATTAGAAATTGTGGCAGCATAACGTCTGATTGCTTCATTTCTGATCGTAAGCGGAGTCCGCTGATAATATGATACCGGGTTATAGGGATATTGTTCCTGCCTGCCGTTTCGTTTGGTGCGATACACTATGCCTTCAAATTCACCATGCACTTCAAAATTGCGTTGTACGAAATCAGTCACACTTTTTCCACTTACATTTTTCATCATAACCACCTTATTTAAACTATTTAATGATGCTCTCGCAAGCATCCCCCGCTAATAAAATAATCAAAAAGTAATATCAGACAAGAACAACTTAGCACGTACTCACATTTTAATGTCACTACGTGCTTTGTTGTTCAGCAAGATTTTCGGGTTATAGGTTGTATATGACCTATAAGTTCAATAAGGCCTACAAATTAATCGATTTGCCATATTTCTGGAATAGAAATTGCATAATATATTTGCAGAATGGAGTATGAGTACAAAACACGGGTATTTTACCTGAAAAACTGTAACTAATTTTGACAACGGGGGGAAAATTGTAAACGGAGGTTTTCTAATGAAAAACAAAATCACAGTTCTTTTTATTTTCCTGATATTTACTATTACTATTTATTCTCAATTACAATGGCAGGCTGGTGGTATACATGTTAATAATGATTATCCGCTCTATTGGTATAATAACAGCGGGGCAGTAATTGATGACGTTTCTTATTTTGTCTGGTCAGATTCGCAGTCAGGAAATCCTGATCTGATGATGCAGGGTTATGACATCAATGGAAATCCGGTCTGGCAGAATGATCTGGTAGTGTGTGATGCTGCCAAATATCAGGGGCGTGGTCAAATGATAGCAGCCAGCGATGGCAATATAATAGTCGCCTGGCATGATACCCGCGATAGACCTGGTTTATATTTTGGACAAGATTATGACATATATCTACAGAAAGTTACACCCGCAGGAGAGATACTGTGGGAAGATAATGGTGTGTATGTAGGATTGTGTTATCCTTATGATTATCGGTTTATCAGCGATGATCAAGGTGGATGTTATCTTGCTTTCTGGACAGATACCGGGCATGAAAGTCCGGTAGCTTTCTGGCATATTATTTCAGATGGAACCTGTTGTCCGAACTGGGAAAACGGTATTATAATAGAAGGGATCAGTTACAGTTACCAAATATTATCTGATGGGGATGGAAATCTAATCGTTTTTAATGCCCAGGACGAGCTCAGCGTAGTAACTAAACTTTCGGCTCTTGGTGAAGTGATCTGGGATGAAATTCCCATATTCGATTATTATGTATTCAATGCTAATCTTTTCAGACGAGAAAACAGTGTGGACATAATTTTTGATGTCAGCAATGAAATATACATGCAGCAGATAAATGATAATGGTGAACTTGTGTGGGATGAGCCGGTACTTATCTTCAGCAGCTCCACTTATCTAAGCACCTTTTATTGTACTCCAGCCAATGATGGCTATTACATCAATTTCTACGAGAGCCAGGAAGGCAATTATCTCATGAGGGTAGATTATCAGGGAGAGGATATTTGGACAACAATACTGGATTCCGATTATGGATTTGATGGTATCAAGGGAATGTCAAATGGCAATGTGCGAGTATGGAACTTTTCTTTATCGGGATTCATCATCTGGGAATATGATGGTGATAGTAATCCTGTAGGTCCAGAAGAAGGTTTGTGGAGTATGACATTTCAGAACGAATACTGGTATCCAATAGTAGGTGTATTTGGAGAGGATAATTTATCAGCCATTGGCTGGAGAGATATGACCGCAGACCAGGAAAATGAAGTCCTGAGCTATCAGCTAATAGACGAATCAGGAGAGCCTGTTTGTGGAGCAGAAGGTACTGAGATCAGCAGAGGACGCAATAGCGGTCAAATCTGCAAAGGCGTGTATAAAATGGATGATCTGGAAATTGTCCTAATGAAGTCCTACTATATGGGTGATCAGCGAATGATGATGAAACTTTTTGATGAAGATGGCAATATAGTGGGAGATCCTGAAGGGATGCCAATCTCTGATGCTGATGAAAATTATGCTGAGCCGCTGGGAATATATAATGATAGATTTTATTTCATCATGGAACTGGATGATGCCGGGAATCCTGATTCAGAAGTGCTTTATATAAATGCAGTAGATTTCAGTGGTGAACCAGAACTTGTCTGGGGAGAAGGTGGCTTATATCTGGGCGAAGGTGAATTTATTAATACTACTATCAACATGACAACTATTCCTGATGAGGATAATACTCTGCTGTTTAGCTGGAATGTGCAGAGCCCCCACGGTTATGGAAGAGTGCAAAAGATGGTTAGTGATGAATTTGTGTGGGAGGATGGTGGATTGATCTTCCCCTGGCTGAACTTTGATACTCACCGGATAATGGCATATAATGATTATATCCTGCGCATGATCAGTTGGGGAAATGGCTATTATCTGAACCGAGTGGATGAAAATGGTGGAATGATGTGGGATGATGAACTACTCATGAACTTAACTTCCTTAGTTGACTTCCCTATCGCAATTCCACAGGAAAATGGTAATATGCTCTTCCTTTTGGGTGAACATACTACTTTTGGCATGCAACTGGTGGAATATCGTATCACACCCGAGGGTGAAAATCTGTCCTCAACTCAAGGCAATGTAGTCAATTTCTTGAATGGCGCAAATTATATAAAAATTCTCGATTGCAGCGACAGTTATGCGGTTATAACCAGACAGGATGATGATAGCCTAATCCTGAGAAGATATAATTATGACAGTACTGAAATCGCTGAGCCAGTAGCCATTCCTGATTTTGATTACTATGAAATTACAAATGTAGAAATACTCAATGACCATCTGCTTATTTATTCTCAAACCATGTTTGGCGGAGAGAAATTAAGCGTTTATGATTTCGCTGGACAGCCGAGTGTACTTCTGCCTGAGAATCCTTATCAATATCTGGAAATGTCAAACTATTATGTAAGAGCTATTACCTGCAAGGATGGTGATGACATCTATTTCTGCTGGCTCGATGGAGGCACTTCTGAACGACCTGATGAAGGCGAATATGGCTTTAACTGGTATATGCAGAAATTCCGTATCCCCACAACAGAGAATACTGAAAATGAAATTATCAATACAACAAAATTGCAGTTATACCCAAATCCTTTTAATCCTGACCTTAACATCTCATGGGAAGCAGAAAATATGGAAAATTCTAATACAGAAATTGCTGTTTATAATGTCAAAGGACAGCAGATCAGAAACTGGCAGATAGATTCCTGCCGTGGCTGCCTCACCTGGGATGGGAAGAATAACACAGGACTCTCCTGTTCCACTGGCATTTATTTTGTACGCATCACAACTGGCGGCAAAACCATAAGTCACAAAGCAGTGCTTTTAAAATAAAGCAAAAAAATTAGGGACAGACAATCATGCCTGTCCCTAACTTAATTTAGATTCTGTTATTTTTTAAATCCCAAGCCAAATCCATAAGGGAATAAGGGATTATAATTCTCATCCCCGATATTATAGTTTTCATCATCATAGCGATGCCAGGTAAAACTAAGTTTTCCCTGCATGGGATAATCACCAAAAATGACATCTGCCACTCCTGCACCTTCAGAGCCAGGCAGCCAGGCAACTACAAATGCCTTTGCTGCTTCCAATTCGTCATTGATGATCACAGGGCGACCACAAAGCATAATTACCACAACCGGGATGCCTTTATCTGCAATCATTTTTATCAAGGCAATATCTTCTGGATGCAGTTCATGGAGATATAAATGAGTACCATAAGGTCCCTTTTCCATAATTGGAATAGTTTCTCCTGGCAGAGTTTCCAGTGATGTAGAGCCTTTACTGATTTTTATACCTTTAGCCAGACCATCTATGCGAACATCACCCAGCATTTCTGCATAGGGAGTTTCACCTATAACCACAATAGCAATATCATGTTTTTCGGGATCAACCTCAGTTCCATCGGCACTTAAAACCGCATGGGGTGCCACAGCGTGAATTCCTTCCCAAATGGAAGTTCCTCCTGCAATAGATTCATTATCCTTCACACCCTGCCAGGCAATGGTGAATCCGCCACACTGATGTCCTCGATTATTGGCATTTTTACCGGCAACTAAAATTCTGGAAGATTTCTTCAAAGGAAGAATATCAGCATCATTTTTGAGCATTACCAGAGACTTTCGCACTGCTTCTCTGGCAACCTTGCGATGTTCTTCTGAGCCAAAGCAGGAATGATCTAATGATAATTTACGTTCAGCGGGGCATGGTTTAGTGAACATACCAAATTTATATTTAACGCGTAATATGCGGGAAACTGCATCATCAATGCGAGTCATGGAAATGCGACCATTTTCAATATTGTCTTTTACAAGCTGGATAAATTCTTTCCACTTTTCCGTGACCATAAACATATCAATGCCGGCATTTACAGACATCACAACAGCTTCTTCATAATCTTCATCCAGATAATCTATGCCATCCCAGTCAGAAACCACAAAACCCTTAAATCCCAGTTCTTCTTTGAGAAGATCGGTTATGAGAAATTTATGACCATGGCACTTTTCCTGATTCCAACTGCTCAATGATACCATCACAGTTAAAACTCCGGCATCTACAGCTGCTTTATATGGAGGTAAGTGAATTTTCCTTAGCTCTTCTTCTGAGATACACATATCACCCTGATCAATTCCATGTAATGTGGCACCATCACCAATCCAGTGTTTAACGCAGGCGATAACCTTATCTTCACCCAAATCTCCCTGGAGACCTTTTACAAATCTGGGTGCATATTCAGCAACTATTGCCGGGTCTTCGGAATAGCTCTCATAGGTACGTCCCCAGTGGCTGTTACGAGCAACTGCTAGAGTGGGAGCAAATGTCCAGTCAACACCAGTAGCAGTAATTTCTTTTGCTGTCACTGCTGCTATCTGTTCAATCAGGTCTGGATCATGAGCTGCACCCAAGCCAATATTGTGAGGAAACACAACTGCTCCCCTCACATTAGTATTGCCATGAATAGCATCTACACCATAAATGAGCGGAATTGCCAGGTGGTTTTCATCTTCTTCCATAGAAGCTGCCCAGTATTCGTCATTCATTTTGATCCAGTCTTCAGGAGTATTATCACCTGGAACTGAACCCCCACCGCTGAGCACTGAGCCGATATGGTATTTCTTAACTTCTTCCGGTGTGACGAATTGACGTTCCGGCTGCGTTATCTGTCCCACCTTCTGGTCAAGGGTCATTTTTGCCAGTAATTCAGATATTTTCTTTTCAATAGAATCCATTTTAGTTCTCCATATTTATTGTTTTCTTAATTCAATATCAACCCGGCTGATCATCCCGGATCTTATCTTTTGAGCGATCTCACCAGATAATACCGGTGAATCATATTTTGAGGTATTGCCATTATGATCAGTTAATACCCAGGCATAAGGAGAAACGGCATCAGAACCGAATGTGTCAGCATGCTCAGCGTTGTGATAGATAACCAAAATTTTGCCCAGAAACATGAAACTGAATGTATTCTCAGCAAAAGTTACGGTCTGCCAGCTACCTGCAATCTTCAATCTTTTTTCTTGAGCTTTGGTGGTAAACAACCAGGCTGGTAAGGCAGGAGCAAATTTCAATTGCAATTCACCCTTTTGATTTATCGCAAATGGTTCTTTGCCAATACACATCATTATGATAATATTGATAAATTCGGCTGTTGCTCCGCTCAGACGGGCTACAAATCCATTTCCATGAATCGAAGGATCAGGATTGGCACTACTGACGATAAAAGATGAATTCTCCAAAATACTTCTGCCATACACTTCGGGTTTGAAGAAAGGCACAAAGACATTTTTGAAATCATGGTAAAATTCATTGTAGAGTCTATTACGAAGCAATTCCAGCATGTATTTGTATTCCATGTGCAGCCAGATGGATTCATTTTCAAACCAGCCGGGAGAGAAAGTTCTTGCCCTGCCAATTTCCATTGGCTGATCAGCTAAAGAAGAATTAACCTTGTACATTTTTAATTTCTGATCATAGAGACCGCTTTTTCTGATATTCTGAGCAAAAGCCTTCGCCATTTCCTTTTCGGGCTGGCAGCGAAGGTAATGTACTGGTCCTTCGAGAAAGAGTGGCAATGCTTTATGGGCGAATTTCTTTGCTCTAAAGCAGGGTAATCCTTTGGGGTCTCTTTTCGTTACTTCTTTGCCATCATTATCTAACAATTTGATTTCTTCATATTCTATAGCTTCATTGATAAAATATGTGGAAATGATATTATTTTTTTTGTCCCAGGCTT
>JAVCDJ010000168.1 GCA_030765845.1 Candidatus Stygibacter australis | reverse complement strand
TTAGTGATGTAACTCACAATGTAACAATAAAATACGAGGTCTTTTTGTCAATGCTTTCTTTTACATATCTTATATATTTTTCAAGCACTTAGACAAGTCGGAAATATCAGTTATAAAATATCATTATTATTTTCATATATTGCTGTAACGTTTCTACTTAATATAAAGTATTTATGCAATTTCTCAAGTGTATTATTATCCTTACCTGAAACATGATGTCCTTTGCAGAGAGGAGGAAGATTGTGAAAAGTGCTAAGATAATTCTGGCATTCCCCTGTTTTGGAAATGATAATGTCTCATAAAATGCTAATAATTATAGATTAACATATTAATACCTCTTGAAATTATTCTTTACCCTGAAAGGGTTCTACTATAATAGCCATGGGTGAAACCCATGGGAAAAATAAACACAAAATATCCCCACCCCATCCCGTTTTCGGCAACGTCGAAAACGGGATGGGGTGGGGACTTCATGTGATTTTGAATCCATGGGTTAAAACCCATGGCTATTAGGCTTCGCCGTTATAATGCCCTTTCAGGGCACTTTAGCAGTCAGCTAATATTTTAATTTCGGGGGGGATGCGTGCTAAGATAATTAGCTTGACAGTTAATTAGGTAAAACTTATATTAACTATGAAGTTAATCAAAAGGGGATGAAATAATGAGCAGAAAGAGCTTTGCTCTGGTGGATTGCAATCAGTTTTATGTGTCCTGTGAACGGGCATTTCAGCCTAATCTCTGGGGTAAGCCTGTAGGGGTGCTTTCCAATAATGATGGCTGTATTGTGGCACTATCACCGGAATTGAAGGCATTGGGCGTGAAGCGGGGAGCGCCGGCTTTTAAGATCAAGCATCTGATGAACCGCTATGATGTGCATTTGTTTTCATCTAATTATGCTCTTTATGGCGATATGTCAGCACGGGTGATGAAGATATTATCCGATTACACACCGGAACTGGAGGTATATTCGATAGATGAGGCGTTTTTGAGTTTGGAGGATTTGAAGGTAGATAACTGGCTGGAATATGGGAGATCGATGCGTAAGCAGATAGCTCAATGGCTGGGGATGCCCGTATCAGTAGGTATCGCCCCCACAAAGACGCTTGCCAAGATAGCAAATCGGGTGGCAAAGAAATTTCCGGGTTATGGGGGAGTGTTTGATATTACAGATCATCCGCGTTTTGAAGATATTCTGAAGTGGGTGGAAGTAGGTGACATCTGGGGCGTGGGCTACCGTTATGCTGCCAGGCTTAATGAGCATGGGATCATGAATGCCTGGGATTTGAGCAAGGTGAATCAAAAATGGATCCAGCAGCAGATGACCATTGTGGGCCTAAGAACAGTGAAGGAATTAAATGGTATTTCCTGCATAGATATGGAGCTGGATATTATGCCTAAGAAGCAGATCATCTCTTCACGGTCATTTGGTCATCCGGTGGAGAAATTAAGTGAATTACTGGAAGCAACCGCAGATTATTGTCATGTAGCCACGCTGAAATTGCGTCATCAGCGCTCGCTTGCCAGTAATATCATGGTATATCTCACCACTAACCGTTTTCGGGATGAGCCGCAATATGCCAATTATGCTTCCAGCAAGCTGATTACACCATCTGCCTATACGCCGGATTTCATTCAGGCTGCCGATATTCTATTGCGTTCTATTTACCGCTCCGGCTATAAATACAAAAAGGTGGGGGTGATGATTAGCGATATTATTGCCGAGAAGATGGCACCGCTGGATTTTTTTGAGCCTGTGTATATTGATGATCACCGTAAGGTTGTGATGGACTGTGTGGATGGATTAAATGCCGTGTGGGGACAAGGGACGCTTGCCTATGCCGCCGCAGGGATAAATAAAGGCTGGCAGATGAAAAGAGAATTGCTCTCTCCCAATTACACCTCGAACTGGCAGCAATTGCTGAGTGTATCTGGTTAATCAAAAACAAAATAAGTAATTAATGTGTAAGATTTGCTTGACAGAAAAAGGAATAAAAGCGTGAATAAATGGGTTAAAAAAATATGATGATGGAGTAAGTAATGAAGGCAAAAAGTTGTATTATTAATGGAGACAGCAGTAAGTTGATGCAATATATTCCAGATGGATTCATTGATTTAATCATTACATCTCCACCTTATGCAGATCAAAGAAAGAAAACATATGGAGGAATTCATCCTGATAATTATGTAGAATGGTTTTTACCAATTAGTGAAGAGTTATTACGGGTATTAAAACCAGAAGGTTCTTTTGTACTGAATATCAAAGAAAAAGTATTGAATGGTGAACGTCATACTTATGTAATGGAATTAATATTAGCCATGCGAAAACAAGGGTGGCTGTGGACAGAAGAGTTTATCTGGCATAAAAAAAATTCTTATCCAGGTAAATGGCCTAATAGATTTCGGGATGGATGGGAAAGGTTACTGCAATTTAATAAAGAGAAAAAATTCAAAATGAACCAGGAAGCTGTAATGGTACCAGTTGGAGACTGGGCACAGAGTCGACTAAAAAAGATTAGTGAAACTGATAAAATTCGTGATAATTCTAAGGTTGGAAGTGGATTTGGAAAAAATATATCAAACTGGATTAATCGTAAATTAGTTTATCCTGATAATGTTCTCTATATGGCAACAGAATGTTATAATAGAAAGCATAGTGCAGCATTTCCAGAATCTCTGCCCGAATGGTTTATCAAATTATTTACTGATCCTAATGATTGGATTTTTGATCCATTTTTAGGATCAGGAACAACAAATTCTGTGGCAAGAAATTTAAATAGAAACAGCATAGGAATTGAACGTAATCCAGAATATTATAAAATAGCATTAGAAAGAGTTTTTAATATTTCTGATGAATCAATGAATGCGGATAAAACAAAATATAAGGAGCTCCATGAATCTGTCTCTGAACAGATTTTATTAAGATTATGATTAATATTACCGATTTGAATAGTTTTGTAGAAGAAAATGTAAGTTACTTTCATCAAAGACGATTGGAAGGATTTAAGAAATTAAAACTCCTTAATGTACTAAAACGTAAAAATCCGTATTTGTTTAAAGCAAAATATATGCAAACAGCATCGGATATCATTGAAGCAATATTAGATGCACATTTATCATCTCAAGAGGAGACTTTATTTGGTGAATTTTTGGAGAAACTGGCAATTTATGTGAATAGTAATGTTTATAATGGTTTTAAGTCAGCGGTTAAAGGTATAGATTTAGAATTTGAAAGGGACTGTATTCGTTATATAGTCTCAATTAAATCAGGCCCCAATTGGGGCAATAGTGGTCAGATAGCTAAAATGAAGGAAGACTTCAGATTAGCTACTAAAACACTGAGAACTTCTGGATCGAACCTTCATGTTATTGCTGTAAATGGATGTTGCTATGGTAGAACAGGCAAATATGATCATGGTGATTATTACAAGTACTGTGGCCAGAAGTTTTGGGAATTTATCAGTGGGGAAGAAGATTTTTATCTTAAAATTATTGAACCAGTGGGTTATAAAGCTAAGGAGAAAAATTCTGAGTTTATTGAGCAGTATTCTGGGATATTAAACTTATTTACAATGGAATTTGTTAGAGAATTCTGTTACAAATCAGGGGTAATAGATTGGGAAAAACTTACGAAATTTAACTCGTCTAAGTAATGACAATAAAAGTATTATCGTTAATGAATTTAAAATGATTTTGAAAATAGTCTAAATATAGGAGAATATATGAAGATACCGGGAATATTGATAAATATGATAGATAGCTTGTTTAAGCATAAGATAAATGAAATATTTGATAAATATCTTAATGATTATGGTAAATTTATCAATCATGAGCTTATTGTGGGAATTGATCCCAGGGTTGTGATGCTGTTTGCACTTGATGGTGAGAATGAAGAAATAAAAGTGGAATTATCAGAAATCGAAGTTATCAAGGAAACGGGAGAATATTATTTACAGATCGGTAAGATCAAAGTAAATAGAGAATGGATGCAAAAACTTGGTCAGGATTTTCTGGATGGGAAATATAATCATATTAGTGAGAACAGGATAAAATTACCGCACCATTCAGGGATACTCTTAAGCAAGGTTTTTTAGATCACGGGAGTTAAAGAGATGGATGATTTTGAGAAGAGCTGGCGTGATAAAATAAATTCTCAGAAAGAAGTATGCGAAAGCAGAAGATTGATAGACCTTCTGGCTGATGAATCTCAGAGCGAACTGGAATTCACAAAGAATCTGATCGAATTATTAAAAGAAGAGTTTGGCACTGAACAGTCAATAGATATTCTCTTGGGAGCAGCATGTCACTATCCTCATAGTGAATTAGCTGAGATCAGAAAGGAATATGCAGGTATTGGAAAATTAGAGGCAGCACATGAGATGCTGCAGAGAAAATTTGATACCTTTATTGAAAGCCTGTTACTTGAACAAAAAGATATAATTGCTGAGATAAAAAAAAGACATTGGGGTTTAGCTGGGCGATTAGAGGGGAATAGGATATTTGCTGCCAAGATCCCAAAGAGCGGTTATCTGAAGGAATATTTTCAGGAAACTGATCCAGAAAAGCGACGTTTGCTATATTGTCATTGCCCCAGAATCAGGCAATATCATGATAGATCAGAGATTGATGCTTTATATTGCTATTGTGGAGGGGGATTTTATCAGGATATCTGGGAGTATATTACAGGAAAAGAAGTGAAGGTAAAGCTACTCAAATCAATTATTAAAGGAGATGATCATTGCCTGTTTGAATTACTGATAACGGAAAATGATATTTAATGAATATGGATAAGATTAAAGAATATTTAACAGGTTTAAAATTGACTACTGCCCTGGATGTGGCAACCGGTAGAGGTGAATTCATAGAGATGATACGGTACCTGGCCGGAGATGGAATAAAGATAACCGGCGTGGATAACAACGATAGGATGCTGAAAATGGCAGCAGATAATGATCAGGAAGTAGAATTCGTGAAAGGGGATGCCTATTCCCTGGGTTTTTCAGATGAAAGCTTTGACCTGGTGTGCATGTCCAATTCTCTGCACCATTTTGAATTCCCGGAAAAAGTGATGAGCGAATTAAAGCGAATATTGCAACCGGAAGGATTGATCTTGATCCAGGAAATGGTGAGTGATGAAGATCAAACCAATGCTCAAAGGTCTCATATAAAACTTCATCATTACTGTGCATCTATTGATATGATCAAAGGTGTTTATCATGATATAACCTGGGAAGATAGTAAGCTGATCGGTTTTATAAAGAAGGAGTCATGTAAGATCGTGATGGATGCTGAGTATTCCTATTCTATGGAAGATGAATTTGACGCAAATTTACTTGAGAAGTATCTTAAGACAACAGATCATTATATTGATCTGGTTCAAGAAAACCCAAAATATGAAAGTATTAAAGACAGGGGAGAGAAGTTGAAGCAGTATTTGAGATCTAATGGTTTTGCCCCGGCTAGAGAGAAATTGTATCTGATCCGGAAATAATAAAAGCTGATCATAAAAATCAGCTTAAAATTTATGGGGTGGCTGAGGGGAGTTGAACCCCCGACTCCAAGAGCCACAATCTTGTACTCTAACCAACTGAGCTACAGCCACCATATAAAACTATATTGGCACGCCAAAAGGGACTCGAACCCCTGACCCCCGGATTAGAAATCCGGTGCTCTATCCAGCTGAGCTATTGGCGCGCGATGATTAAAAAATGGTAGCGGCACAGGGACTTGAACCCCGGACACTCGGATTATGATTCCGATGCTCTAACCATCTGAGCTATGCCGCCAAATTGGTAGCGAGGGGAGGATTTGAACCTCCGACCTTCGGGTTATGAGCCCGACGAGCTACCAGCCTGCTCCACCTCGCATCGTATTTTCCATAAATATTTGAACAGTAAATCATGTCAAGTCAAAAAACAATATTATGAGAACTATTTGACAGTAACAATTAATCACTTGATCAATATGTCTTCAATTACACTTTTAAATTGTTCCTTGCCAAGGGCTCCAACTGACATTTGGGGCTGAGAGTCCTGAGGGCAGAAAAGGATGGAAGGTATACTGCGAATACCAAACGCTGCAGCAAGTTCCTGCTGTTCTTCAGTATTGACTTTGTAGATATTGATCTTATCCTTATATTCTTCTGCCAGCTCTTCCATTACAGGGCCAACTATTTTACAGGGACCACACCAGTCGGCATAAAAATCAATAATACAAGGTAATTTACCAAGATATTTCCACTCTTTGCTATTCACGTAATCGTGAACTTTTTCTTGAAAAGACTCTTTTGTAAGATGTTCCATGAAACCTCCACTATGTTTCTTTTTTTAATTCTGTATCATTTTTAATACACTAATAGTATAATGGAAAAATTTAAAAAGCAAATTTGTCGTATTTAGGTGACAACAATAACATGCAAAAACATCGTAAAAAAGATATAAGTAAATAGAATAAATTAATAATTTGGAGAATATCAGGAGTAGATTTGACTAAATAAAGTAAATTAATAAAAGATATAGATTATGATATATAGATAGAATGAGTGGAATAGGGTAATTTAAATAAGCTATATGTTAATAATGAATATATTTCTTGACATAAAAAAATAGTTTTGTTTATATCCATGTTAGATTTAAAAATTAGGATGGAAACAAAATGAACAGACACAATGAGATTTTTAATGTAGAGGTTCCAGCAGGTAGAAGGACATATTTTTTTGATGTAAAGATCAACAGAGACAAGCAGAAATATCTTAAGATCACAGAATCAAAAAGAACAGAGCATGGATATGAACACAGACGAATAATGATATTCGAGGAACATTTTGAAGATTTTTTTGAGGGAATGGAAGTCATCAAGGAATATCTTTTGAGAGTTACTTCCACAGAAGAAAAAGAAAGCGTCCCCAAAGAGGACGCTTAAGATATATAACGATAATTAATCAATCAAATCTTGATATAAGGGAAATGCTGAGCAGAATATACTTACTTCTTCCTTAATTTGAGCAAGAATTTCTTCGTTGTTATAATTATCTCTGACTTTTTTGATAAATTGAGCGATTACCACCATTTCTTTTTCTTGCATACCACGTGTTGTAACTGCAGGAGAACCTAACCTGATCCCGGAAGCAACAAAAGGTTTACGGGTATCAAAGGGTACAGTGTTTTTATTTGCAGTAATACCAGCCAGATCAAGGGCACCTTCCATTTTCTTTCCGCTGGGACCTCCTGCTTCTTCTGAGCCAAGATCAATCAGCATAAGATGAGTATCAGTTCCACCGCTTACCAGATCAAATCCGTTAGCTATAAGAGCTTCCGCCAGGGCATTGGCATTCTTTACCACCTGCTGTTGATATGCTTTAAATTCGGGCTGTAAGGCTTCCTGAAAGGCTGCTGCTTTTGCTGCAATAATGTGCATCAGAGGACCACCCTGTATGCCGGGGAATACCTCTCTATCAATATCCCTGGCAAATTCATCTTTACAGAGAATAAGTCCACCGCGAGGTCCGCGTAATGTCTTATGTGTTGTAGAAGTAACTACGTCTGCATAAGGTACAGGATTCTGGTGCATGCCAGTAGCAACCAATCCCGCGATGTGAGCCATATCAACCATGAGCTTTGCTCCCACTTCATCAGCAATATCTCTAAATATAGCAAAATCAATTGATCGTGGGTAAGCACTGGCACCTGTAAGGATCAATTTCGGTTTGTGCTCCTGAGCCAGTTTACGGATATTATCATAATCAAACACCTGGGTCTTTTCATTAACCTGATAAGGAATGATATTATACATTTTGCCTGAGAAACTGAGTGGATGACCATGGGTGAGATGTCCACCATGAGATAATTCCAAAGAGAGAACTGTGTCTCCGGGATTCACCAGAGCAAAATAGGCTGCCATATTTGCCTGACTGCCACTGTGAGGCTGAACATTGGCATGTTCTGAACCAAAAAGTTCTTTCGCCCTTTCTATCGCGAGTCTTTCCACATCATCGATAAATTCACATCCGCCATAGTATCTGCCATATAACTTATAATTGATTGCGCCGGTTTTCTTACTCCAGCGATAGGGATATCCTTCTGCATATTTATTTGTGAGAACACTACCAGCAGCTTCCAATACAGCATTCGATACAAAATTCTCACTGGCGATCAGTTCCAGATTACCAGCTTGTCTTTTAACTTCATTTTGCATTGCGTTATAGAGTTCAGGATCTTGTTTTTTTATATACTTCATAAATTCCTCCTAAAATAATTTGGGCTAAATTTCTCTGGCAGAGATCTTATCAATTCGCTTCTGATGCCTGCCATTTTCGAATTCTGTATTCAGCCAGGCGTCAACAATTTTAATCGCAATATTCTCGTCAAGAAAACGTCCAGGCAAAGTTAGCATATTGGAGTCATTATGTTTTCTGGTGAGGATAGCAAATTCTTCACAGTGACAGAGGCTGGCTCTGATCCCCTTAACTTTATTGGCGACAATTGACATCCCGATCCCGGTTCCACAAATGAGGATACCACGTTCACATTCACCATCCCGAACAGCCATCGCAGCAGGGAATCCAGTGTCAGGATAATCCATACTTTCTTCATTAAAGCAGCCAAAATCAGTTACTTCATGCTCTTTAAGATACTTTTTTATAACTTCTTTAAGGGGAAAGCCGGCATGATCAGATGCTAAGGCAATTTTCATAGTATTATCCTAAGAACTCATCAGACAGGTAAATGCCATGGAGTATAACTTACTTTTTTCTGTGTCAACGCGGGAAGAAATAACTACTGGAGCTTGAGTTCCCACAATATATGTAGCAATTACTGCTCCGGCAAAATATGTTAAAGATTTAAAGAATACGTTACCAACTTCCAGGAATGGGAAAATAAGGCAGTCTGCATCACCTTTCACGCAGCTCTTAACGCCTTTCACCTTTACGCTTTCAGGATCAATAGCCAGGTCGATTGCCAGAGGTCCGTCAATATCTGCATTCTTGATCAAGCCCTGCTCACCCATTTTGGAAATGATCAGGGCATCAACAGTTTCCTTGATCTTGGGATTAGCTTTTTCCGAAAAGGAAATTATGGCAACTTTTGGTCTTTTGATTCCGATTTTTCGGGCAGTTTCAATCACATAGTTGGTCATGGCAATTTTCTGATCTATATTGGGTCTGGGGATAAAAGCTGCATCCGAGAAGATCAAAAGCTTGCGGTGGGTGGGAATTTCAGCAATTGAGACATGAGAAAGGATAGCACCAGGGATCATCAACCCGTCTTCTTTATCCAGTATACACCTGGTAAGTTTATCTGTGGAAATCAGTCCTTTCATAAGAACATCACCTTTACCGGCTTTGATCAGGGCAATCGCTTTTTTGGCAGCCATTAAATCATCAGTTTCGTGAATGATCTCAAATATGGCGGGGTCAATATCATTTTGTTTACAGATATCTTTGATGATCGCTTCATCACCCACAAGTGTAACCTCGGCAAAATTAAGAGCAATTGTGTCTTTTACTGCCAGAATTGTGGTTTCATCATTAGCAGAAGCAACCACAATCCTCTTCTTAGGCTTAGATTTTAAAAGCCTAATAATATCCTCCAGCTTTTTGATTGGCATAGATTCCTCCATAAATACTTTTTTTCGAGAATAATTCAGGACTAATCATGTCAAGCAATAATGCGTTTAACAAGGGATTATTTCATAATAGGCAAAATGTTTTATAAGTACTTCAGAAGGTGGATAGGAGACAAAAAAACTCCAGTAGCATATTTTTACTACTGGAGCACTAAATATATAAATTATACTGAATCAGTTTTAGGAGGTTTTACTACAATTGCAAGTATAGCAGAAATGAGACATGCAACTCCTGCAATAATAAAAGGAGTACTCCAGGCTCCTACACCAATTCCGGATTGACCGGCGATATCTTTAAAATATCCTGCAACTTGTGGTCCTGCAATACCTGCAATACCATACGCCAGGAAAACCCAACCATAATTTGGTCCCAGGTTTTTCAAACCAAAGAAATCTGATGTAATGGCAGGAAAGAGTGCAAAGTTACCACCAAAATTGAATCCAATAAGGCTGGCACCAATGATCAATCCTGTTTTTGTTCCACCAACTTTCATGAAAAACAACATCATTAATCCCTGAATAAGGAACATTAAAAAGAGAGAAAGCTTTCTACCAATTTTATCTGACACAGTTCCCCAAATAATTCTTCCCAAGCCATTGAATATAGCATATGAAGCCATTGCAGTACCAGCAATAATTCCTGCTGATTTAGCGTTATCAACAAATCCACTTGCCTGCAAGGCATCTACACCAAATAGACGAATGCAATATATCACCATTAGTCCAGCAAGAGCTGAACCAATAAACATAAGAAGCAACATATAATACTGTGGTGTTTTTAACATCTGCTTACTGCTATAATCAATACTTTTAGCAGCAGCTCCTTTCGCAGAACTATCCTGTTTCCAACCTTTAGGTTTATAACCTTTAGGAGGATCAACCATTACAATACTTCCTATAAGAACAACAATTAGGAATACTATACCATATATAATAAACACACTTTGTACACCAGGCAGACCAAATAAACTTGTTGTATTAAGAAGTCCTCCAAACCAACTGCCAGCAAGTTTTACCCATAATGTTGCACCAAATCCAAAACCGGCAACACCTAAACCTGCGATCATTCCTTTTTTGTCTGGAAACCATTTAAGCCCAACCGCAATTGGCACTACATATGCTATACCAATACCTGCTCCACCGATAAGTCCGATACAGATAAATTGAGCAATAAATGAACTTCCAAAAAATCCTCCCAATATGTATCCGGCACCAAGGACAATTCCACCTAGCATTGTCGCTTTTCTTGGTTCCTTTTTTGCCCACGGGCCAACCAGAACCATTACTAAAGCGAAGGCTGCTAAACCTGCAGAAAATACCCAGGCTGCCTGAGTTGCTGTGAAACCATATTCTCCACCTGCTGAAATTGCTAAAGTAATTTTCTTAGTAAACACAGACCAGGCATATATCGCACCCAGACATAGCTGGATTATGATAGCGCCAAGAACTACGAGATTCCTGTTCATTACTTTCTTTTCTGTCATTTCGACTCCTTATACTTATTCTTATACTAAGAAAAGCCGGAAAAGTTTTCACTGATCCGGCTTTATTATATTTAGAAATTACTTGAGCAGTTTACGTTCTTTGATCAGGCTTTCAACTACACTTGGATCTGCAAGAGTTGTGATATCTCCCAGGTTGTCAGTGCTCTTTTCAGCGATCTTACGAAGGATACGACGCATGATCTTTCCAGAACGTGTTTTTGGTAATGCTGGAGCCCACTGAATTGCTTCAGGGGTAGCAATTGGTCCTATCTCGCTGCGTACATGCTTGATAAGTACTTTCTTTAATTCGTCAGTTGGTTCCACATTGTTTACCAGAGTTACGTAAGCATAGAGTCCCTGTCCCTTAATATCATGGGGGATAGGAGTTACTGCTGCTTCTGCAACTGCTGGATGGCTTACCAGTGCACTTTCCACTTCTGCAGTTCCAATTCTATGTCCGGAAACATTTACCACATCATCAACTCTTCCCAGCAGCCAGTAATCACCATCTTCATCTATTTTGCAGCCATCTCCAGCAAAATAGATATCATTGAACATGACAAAATATGTGTCGATAAATCTTTCATGATCGCCCCACATGGTTCTCATCATTCCTGGCCATGGTTTTCTGATGCAAAGCTTTCCACCTTCATTCACGTCACATTCAGTTGCATCGTCTCTTAAGATCACAGGATCTACTCCAAGGAAAGCTCTGGAGGCACTTCCTGGTTTAAGTGTGTGTGCACCTGGGAGAGGAGTGATCATAAATCCGCCAGTCTCTGTCTGCCACCATGTATCTACGATAGGGCAATTGCCATGTCCTATCTTTTCATAATACCACATCCAGGCTTCTGGATTGATAGGTTCTCCAACTGAACCCAGTATTCTTAGAGAATCAAGTTTATATTTCTTAGTCCATTCATCACCAAGCCTCATCAGAGCTCTGATCGCTGTAGGTGCTGTATAGAATACAGTAATTTTGTACTTATCAACTATCTGCCAGAAACGTCCGGCATCCGGATAAGTAGGAACACCTTCAAACATTACTGAAGTTGAACCATTTGCCAGAGGACCATATACAATATAACTATGTCCTGTTACCCAGCCAATATCTGCTGTACACCAGTAAACATCATCATCATGAATATTAAATACATATTTATGAGTGAGAGCAGTATGCAACAGGTAGCCGGCAGTAGTATGAACAACACCCTTTGGCTTTCCTGTAGAACCGGAAGTATAAAGTATGAAAAGCATATCTTCAGCTTTCATGGGTACTGCTTCGCAAACAACATCTACTTTTGCCATTTCATCATGATACCAGAAATCTCTTCCTGCTTCCATGTGACATGGTTCATCATTTACTTTGATCACGATAACGCTTTCAATTGTAGGAGTTTCTTTCAGAGCTTGGTCAGAGATGTCTTTTAATCTGATATATTTTCCTGCTCTGCGGGAAATATTTGCTGTGATCAGCATTTTGCAATCAGAGTCATTAACTCTGCCCTTGATAGCATCAGCACTGAAGCCACCAAAGATTATAGAATGTATAGCACCGATTCTGGTACAGGCAAGCATTGTGACAGCCAGCTCTGGTACCATTGGCATATAAATGGCTACTCTGTCGCCTTTTGTGATACCTTTTGATTTAAGCACGTTGGCAAATTTGCAAACTTCTGCATGTAATTCTTCATAGGTGTATTTTACCACGTCTTCTTCATTTTCACCCTGCCAGATAATTGCTGTTTTCTTAGCAATTGGAGTGCCTAAATGTCTGTCAAGACAGTTATAGCTGACATTCATTTCTCCATCTTCAAACCAGGTGTGCTCAATTTTTCTACCGGCTGTATCCCAGTTATACTTCAAAGCTACTGTTGGTTGCTTGAACCAATGCAGAGTTTTAGCCTGTTCCATCCAGAATTCATCTGGTTGGTTAACTGATTTTTCCCACATCTCTTTATATTGTGCGTCTGAAGATATGTAGGCGTTTTTCTGGAGTTTCTCGGGTGGAGGGAATGTTCTTCCCTTACTTTTTTTTAAAGTGCTAATTACTTTGTCTTCTGCCATTTTGGAACTTTCTCCTTCATTTTAAAATTTATTAGCCACTATTTCCTTAGAGTCATTTATTCAAGTCAAGTACTTTTTTCCCAATTATAACTATACTCCCTTATAATGCTCAATAGAAAATATTTTCTACTCGTTTTATCCGATTTGATTCAATTAATATTCAACATATTTTTATTAAAATATAAAATGTGAATAATGAGAAGATGTGAAGAGGTGAAGAGGGGAAGGGGGGAAGGGGGGAAGG
>JAVCDJ010000167.1 GCA_030765845.1 Candidatus Stygibacter australis | reverse complement strand
TGATGACCTGGTGGCAAAAGCAGAAGAAATAAATGGCATTAAATGCGTGATAAGCCGCATCAAAATAAAAAGCAGCAAGGAAATGCGTCCGCTGGGTGATCAGATGCGGGATAAACTTAAAAACGGGATTAGCGTACTTATAGCTGATGTGGATAATAAAGTTTCTATCTTGGTGATAGTATCAGCCAGTCTGACTTCAAAATACCAGGCAGGCAAGATCGTTAACCATGTGGCAGCAATAGTTGGTGGAAAAGGTGGTGGCAGACCAGACATGGCACAAGCCGGCGGAAAAGACATAGCCAAAATAGATCAAGCCCTGCAGAAAGCCAGAGAATTTATAGCATCTATCTAACTCCCGATATATAATTAGTGTAAAAACTTTAATTTTACACTTTACATCATAAAAGTGCCAGTTCGGGACATGATATGTTCCGTTTATCGCATTTGTTTTGACCTGCCGCTGATACTGAGTAAGATATATGCATCGGAGGTAGAAATGGAAAAAATTATTATTGTACTTATTTGTTTATGGGCAGTGATCTGTACTGCCGATATTCATGATGAGATCAATCTGGCAGAGGAAGAAGCTGCTAAGGGAAATTTGAAAGAAGCCACATCAATGATGAAAGATATAGTGGAAACTCATCCGGAATCAGCAGATGCTCATGCCCAATATGGCTCATATTTGAGCCAGCGAGCCGGACAGGAAAGCATGATGAAGGCAGGGATGCTTACTAATAAGGCTTTTGAACAGTTTGACGAAGCTCTTGCCTTGGAGCCAGGACATATGAAGGCATTGCTTAATCGAGGTATTCTATGTGTTAGCGTTCCCAAATTCTTTGGTAAATTGAAACAGGGAATAGCCAATTTGGAAAATGTGCAAAAAAATTACGGTTCAGACCAGCAATTATACATGGTAACAAGTTATTATCTGGGAATTGGGCATCAGAAAGCGGGTGATATTGAAGCAGCAAAAGCAGCTCTGAAATTTGTGGTAACTTATGGAAGAGATACACAGTTTTACCAGCAGGCAAAAACCATCTATGCTGAATTATCAGAAAAAGAAGAGGAAAAAAAAACTGAGGGCAGTTATGAACAGGGTATGAAGAGTATGGAAGCTGGAGATCTGTCTGTTGCAGTTGTTCATTTTCGTCAGGCAGCTAAAGAGAATCCAGATAACTTGCAATTGCACCTGTTGCTGGCTCAGACACTGGGAAAAATAGCTGAGCAGGGATATGATGAAAGCATCCAGGATGATGTAACAAACAGAGCCGGTATTGCCAATGAAGTATTTGAAGTGCTGTCTCACTGTGTGGAACTTGCCCCAAAGGACGAAGAGATACGCTTTTTACGCGGTTCAGTAGCTATCAATCTGCCTTTCTTTGTTAACAGTCTGGAAACGGGAATACAGGATCTTACCTACTTAGCAGAAAATGCCAGCTCTCAAGAAATGCAAACCAAAGCAAATTACCTGAAAGAACAGGCAATTCTAACCCGCAAAGTTAATGAATTAGCAGAAGATGGCTATCTGGCAGAAACAGAGAGACATAGAGAAGAATTTTTACCCAGGTTTATTGAGACCACAAGCCCAGTGCAGCAAACGCCACCAGAAGGAGACTATCTGCAAGTAGATATCAGATTGGGTTACAGGGATCAGATAGAGCCTCAAACAGCGGTCTGGATAGAAGATAGTGAAGGCAATTATCTCAAGACGCTGTATGTTTCAGGTTTTGCTGCTTCTGTAAAAGAAAAGCAGGAACATCTTCCCCAGTGGGCAGACAAATCCAAGTTTGAAGGCATTAAAGCAGTAACATCAGCCAGTATTAATTGTGGCAGACATACCTTCTATTGGGATTTTATGGATAATGAAGGTAATATTTCCCTAAAAAAAGAATTCGTGGTTTGTGCAGAGATCTGTCACTGGCCCCATGTTCAATACAGTAAGCAGGAATTAATAGTAAACCTTGCTGAAGGTAACGAATTTAAGCTTAGCAGTAGAGACTTTTTGATCCCAGAAATTAAAGCCATTGTGAAAAGAGAAAGAAGATAAGCGCCATTAACTATGAAAAAGATATTAACACTCATCCTGATCAACCTGGTAATAAGTATATTACTCACGCTTCTAGGTGGCTTTGAAGATGTAAACCTGATGCTAAGGAGATTTTTGATCAACCTGTTATACTCAAACAGCATAGGATTTGCTATCATGCTGTTGCTGGTAACATTTAACCTCAAGGGTTTGCCAAAATTTTTATGGATATTGTTTACTGCACTTTTGATCATGGCAGGTGGAGTGACAGGCGGTATTATAGGCACTATTATCGTTTCTAAATTATTAAATGTGCAAGTAAATTTCTTCCAGTCAGTAAACCTGATATTTTTTCTATCTATCAGTCTCATATTTGGAATTACTGGTTATACAATTTTTTCTCTGATACACAGAGCTGAAACAAATAAAATCAAATATTGGAAAGAAAAGCAGGCTCGAACACAATTAGAGCTTAGTTCCTTAAGGAGCCGAATAAATCCGCATTTTTTATTTAACACTCTGAACTCAATAGCGGGATTGATCTACTCAAACCAGGCAAAAGCTGAAGAAATGATCGAGCAATTAGCAGAGCTTCTTAGATACAATCTGCAGATGACCGAACAATCCCTGATCAGCCTTAATTCTGAGTTTAAAGCCATTATAGATTATCTGAATATTGAGAAAATCCGCTTTGGAGAGCGTCTGGAATTCAAGATTGATAATAACATTGAAAATTTGCAACTCCCTCCTCTTCTCCTTTTGACTCTGGTAGAAAATGCTATCAAACATGGCGTGGCAAAAAGCATTGATGGCGGCAAGGTAGAAGTTCTGCTTAATGAGACATCTGAGAAATTTATCTTATCTGTATTCAATACAGGGAGCAAACTGAATACCAGTTATTCAGAAGGAACTGGTATTTCCACATTGCGCGAACTACTCAGAATACAATATCAGAAAAATGCCGTATTTACTTTATTAGCAGAGTATGGTGGCACTTTGGCGAAAATAGAAATCTCTAAGGGAGGAAAACTTTGAAATACAGGACTTTTTTAGTCGAAGATGAACCTATAGCCATGCAGAACCTGGAAAGGCTTCTCAGTAAGTACGCAGATAGACTGGAGATTATTGGCAAAGCAGCAAATGGTATAGATGCTTTGGAATCTAT
Source organism: Candidatus Stygibacter australis (assembly GCA_030765845.1). Taxonomy (NCBI): domain Bacteria; kingdom Pseudomonadati; phylum Candidatus Cloacimonadota; class Cloacimonadia (SeqCode); order Cloacimonadales (SeqCode); genus Candidatus Stygibacter; species Candidatus Stygibacter australis. The sequence goes on along the minus strand of JAVCDJ010000167.1, from coordinate 18,926 downwards.
AAACAGAATAAAACCTGATATTGTTTTCCTTGATGTTCAGATTCCTGGTCTTACTGGATTTGAAGTTCTAGCCAAACTTGAGTATTTACCACTGGTAATATTCACTACAGCATATAGTGAATACGCTTTAAAAGCATTTGATACACATGCAATTGATTATATATTGAAGCCAATAACTCAGCAGAAAATTAAAAATGCCTTAAATAAACTTGAGCATTACTCTCAAAATCCTGACCGAAATTCCTTGATCGAATCCCTGCTTAATGATCTCACAAAGAGTACAAAACTGGCTATTCCTTTCAATAACCGCATTATATTTGTGGATCACAAAGACATCTACTTTCTGAGGTCTGACAGCAAATACACCAGAATCCATCTTTATGATAAAAGTTATATTGTGAATATATCCTTAGCTGAACTGGAAAGCAAACTCGGCAAGGACTTCATCAGACTTCACAGAAGCAATATAGTAAACAGAAACCATATTGGAGAGATCATTAAGCTTCTTTCCCGAAAATGGATAGCCAGGATGACTGACAAAACAGAATCAGAGCTGCCCATTAGCAGAGGATCACACGACAAATTATTGTAAAAAAAAAGAGACCTGGAAATCCAGGTCTCTTTTATTGTTAGCTTCTATTTAAGATTTATAAATCATACACACTGCGATTATCAATCACTTCTGCATTCTGGATCATATCCTGATACCACTCATTGAGATGTTCAGTTTCCTTGGTTTCCTGCAATGTTTCCAGCAGTGAATCTTTATCAGTTTCAAATTTCTCCATATCAGGTTTTGTGCGAGAAGTTATGAAAGCAATATAAGCACCATTATCATCCTTGATCAAGTCGGTATGCTGGTCTATAACCAGATCAAGAATCGCTTTATTAAGTTCATCTACTTTCCGAATCTTAGGAATACTTTTATCAATGGTCACTTCTGTAGCATCCACGATTTCCCAGCCTTCTTCCTCTGCTTTAGCAAGGTATTCTTCCGGTTGATAAGCTGTCATGAATGAATCTGCTTTTGCTGATACAACTTCGGCTTTCCTACTGGTTTCCAGGGTTCTTTTAATCTTGGACTTTACTTCTTCCAGATCCTGATAATGTTCACCAACTTCATAAGAAATTTCTGCGATCATATAGCTGTCATCTGTTTGCTTAATGGGTTCTGCTACTGTTCCCACTTTTTTATCAAAAGCAAATTTCACCAGGCTTTCTTCTCTGCCTATTCCAGAAATATAAGTGGCATCTGCATAAAACTCTCTGGTCTCTTTTGCTTCATATTTCATCTGGCTGGCAGCAGAATCAAGTCCCACTTCCTCAGCAAGATCATAGATATCCATGGCAATTACACTCAGATTGTCTTTGGTCTGCTGGCTGGGTTCTACATTGATCAAGATGTGACTTGCAAGCACTTCATCCTGTCCGTCTTCAGTTTTGCGTATATCGCGCTTATGGATAATATGCCATCCGAATTGAGTTAAAATTGGTTTTGAAATATCGCCAACAGCCATTTTGAAAACCATTTCATCAAATTCTTTGACCATTTTGCCTCTACCAAACCAGTTAAGATCTCCACCGTTTGGTCCAGAAGGACCTTCAGAATATTCAATTGCCATATCAGCAAAATTCTCGGTAGTTACTTTGGCATAGATTGAATCTATTCTTGTTTTTGCCCTGTTTTTATCAGCATCAGATGCTTCCAGTGACAGTTTCACATATTTGTACTTTCTGGCAGGATCTTTTTTATAATCTTCTTTGTTTTCTTCATAATATGCGGTAATTTCATCGTCAGTAACTTCCACACTTTTGATTTTTTTGGCATCAAAAAAGATGATCTTAGCATCAGCTTTATCATTTTTATTGATATAATCTTCCTTTACGTCGTCCATAGTGATCACAACTTCACTCTTTATCCTGCTGTAAAGTTTCTCATAAGGTATTGAATTACGATATAACGCTTCAAGGTATTGACCAAACTGATCATCATTCATCAAGGCGTCATTATACTTGTCCATATCAAACTTACCATCAGTTTGTAAACCAGAAATTTGTTTTACATTATCACCTGGATTATTTAATTTTTCAATTACATCATCATCAGTAACCTTAATGCGATACTTCTTGATCGCTTTGTTCATAATGATCTCATCCTTTAATTGCTTAAAGGTGTCATTATTGATCTTATCCATTACTGCATCATCGATTTCCGTGTCAGGATTCTCTTCTGCATATTTGCCATAAGCACGCTGAAGCATCTGCTTATAATCAGTATAAGTGATCTTTTGTCCTTCAATTTTGGCAAGGAAAGGCGTCTTCGAGGTAAATACTCCTGTACCACTCATAAAAGCCATTCCTACTATAAAAATAATCGCAACTACCCAAAAGATAGGCTTAGCATTTCTCCGCATCATTTCAAACATCTAAATTTCCTCCAATATATCTCACATTCATATTTTTATGATTAAAACAAAATCCAGGAACACCGTATTTTATTCAAGCTTTTTTTGTTATTGGCGATATTTATCCTGTAAAACTACCCTCGAAATGATACTCTCAATATCTTCTACAGCCAATTATACCACGGAAATATCACATAATAACAACTGATAAACTTTTTCTTTATTGACAATAAAATATCTGCTCAGCAAATGTTAGTCCCAGTTAGCGTGAGGTGATAATTTGATTAAAAACAGTGAGTTTCAATGGGATCAGGAAATAAATTTATTACTGCTAAGTAATAAGATTGCCAACCGTACTGCCGTGGAAAGCATGCTCAGTTTTGGTGCTCAACAAATCAGAATAATTTCACACAGCAGCCTCAGCCGGATTGCAAAAGAAATAAGAGAAAAAGACTTTGATATCATTGTACTTTGTATCAATGAATTAAAAGATGAAGCTGTAGTTAATTTCTGTAAAGATTACCCACAGATGCCGGTCATACTGGTAGATAATTATTATAATAGAACACGGGCTGAGCTTCTAATAGCCGCAGGAGCTCTTGACTATTTGGATATTTCAACCCTGGACAGCAGATTGCTGCTGAAAACCATAAATTTTTCTATTCAGCGTAAAAGCGCTGAAAATATGGCTCAACAGGCGCAGCAGAGAATGAAGATCAGAAGCACCTTCCTTGCCAATATGAGCCATGAAATCCGCACTCCCCTTAATTCTATTATCGGTTTTTCAGAATTGCTTTATGAAGAAGAAACAGATGCCGTGAAAAGGGAAAAACTCAATATGATCCGTCAAAGTGGAAAACATCTGCTAACGCTGATCAATGGTATTCTGGATTTCTCAAAACTGGAAGCAGGAAAAATTATAGCTGATAATGATGAATTCTCAATTGATGACCTGGTTATGACTTTATATTATATGATGCTTGTGAAAGCAGGAGATCAAAATCTTGACCTGAATATAAAACCACTCAGTAAAATTCCTGAACTGGTGATGGGTGATAAATTCAGGATCAATCAGGTGCTGATAAATCTGATGAACAATGCTATTAAATTCACTGAAACAGGATCTGTCACTCTGGAATACAGCTACTATAATGATCAGGCAATCTTTAGCGTGATCGATACCGGGATAGGCATTCCTCTTGATCAGCAGCAACACATATTTGATGCATTTGAACAGCTCTATGATAAGGATTTCAACCAGCAGAAAGGTACTGGATTGGGATTGGCAATTAGTCGTAATCTTGTTCACCTGATGAAAGGAGAAATTACTGTATTAAGTGAACCCGGTAAGGGCTCAAGATTCTCGATGACAATTCCTCTTCCTGTGATTAAATGGCAATCTGACAGTAGTCTTTCGCAAATAAAGAATAAATATCCTGCCAGGAAAATGGGAATATATTATCTTAATCCGGAACACAAAAAAGCATTACAGATCTGGTGTGAGAGCAGTCAGATAAATGCAATGTGGTTAAAACCTGATAATTTACCTGATAATGAATTCCTTATGTCAGATCTCATTTTGATCCCTCAGGAATTGAATAAAGCTTTGAAACTGAAACTTACTGATTTTTTGGCTAATGATTACCGTACCCGGTTCAAGCCTAAGATATTTTATATTTTTAAAAACGGTAAATTATTCTTTGTAATTGCCAAGAAACTTATTCAGGCAAATTTCTATCAACCACTTCAGAAATTCCATGATCTTACCTTGAAACCTAAGGATTTCTTAGACTTCATCAATTTATTCTGTGAACATATCGAGCATAAAGGTAAGGAAATGATCAAGATCTGGAAGAATAATTTTAAACTCGATAATCCAGGTTTGGAAGATGTTCTCTTTGAAGCAATTTTGCGGATGCAGGACAAAGTAAAAAACCTTAATCTGGCTGCTTCAGAAAACCAGCATCAAAAAATTGAAGAAATTGCACACAGCCTGAAGGGATTTACTGGACAAACCTGCATTTATGAGATATCAAATAAAGCAAGCCTGATTCTGGAAGAAATGCGAAACAATAAACAGGATCATCATCCGGAAGTTATCCAGCGTGAACTTGCTGCCATAAATGAAATTCTCTATTTACTGCCTCGTAAATTCATTGGTGTTATTCCCGCTTTCTCTCAGGTCTCATCTCACAAAAATGTTCTTCAATTCTCACCCCTAAATATACTTGTTGCAGAAGATAATCCCATTAATCAGGCTGTTATCAGAGATTTTCTGCGTCACTTCAAACTCAATTGCACCATTGTTGATAATGGTCAAAAAGCACTTGATGAACTTCACGAAAATAAATATGATCTACTCTTTCTGGATATTCAGATGCCTGTTCTGAATGGCATTGAAACTTTAAAGCAGATCAGGAGCAATCCACAGCTTGCGGAGATATTTGTAGTTGCTCTTACTGCCTATGTATTTAAAGAAACAGATGATAACTTTCTTAAGGAGAATTGTGATGCTTATCTCACAAAACCCTTTGAAAAGAAGAACCTACTGGAAATACTTCAAAAAGCCTCTGAGGCTTATCAACTAAAGACAAAGGCTGGTAATTATGAAAAATCAAAAATTCGCTGATTATAACAAACAGCATATTCTGATCATTGATGATGAACCCATCAACCTTAAAATACTATCGCGCAAGCTGGAAACTGAAGGTTATGAAGTTATTGTAGCTTCCAGTGGAGAAACGGCTTTACATCTTGTAAAACAGTCACTGCCTGATCTTATCCTGCTAGATATCATGATGCCTGAAATGGATGGATATGAGGTTTGCCGTAAGTTAAAAGAATCTATTCAAACTGCTGAAATCCCTCTTATCTTTTTAACCAGTAAAACTAATACCGAAGATGTGATCAAGGGATTTGAACTGGGTGCTGTGGATTATGTAGGTAAACCCTTTAAACATCTGGAACTTCTTGCTCGAGTAAAAACCCACCTGAAATTACGCTCTACAGAAAATCAGCTTCAGAAAATGGAATTGAATTATTCTCTTATCAATCGCGAATTGCTTGATAATATTGGACCAGAGATCATTGGTACCAGCAATAAAATGCAGGATATAATCAACCTAATGGGCAAAGTGGCAAAATATCCTGATACATCGGTGTTGATAACTGGAGAAAGCGGTACTGGTAAAGAACTCATAGCTCGCGGAATCCATGCTCTTAGTCCCCGCGTTAAAAATTATTTTTATGCTGTTAATTGCTCAGCAATCCCTGAATCTTTATTTGAAAGTGAGTTTTTTGGTCACAAAAAAGGTGCCTTTACCGGTGCTGAAGATCATCGTAGTGGAATGTTTGAAATTGCTGATAAGGGTACTCTCTTTCTTGATGAAATTGCTGATATGAAACTGGCATTGCAGGGAAAACTGCTGCGGGTACTGGAAGAAAAAAAGGTTACCCGAGTGGGCACACATAAAGAAATTCCTGTTGATGTAAGAGTTATATCTGCCACTAATCAGGATATACCAGGTTTGCTATCTGAAAAAGGATTCCGGCTTGATCTATATCACAGATTAAATACTTTTGAGATCAATATCCCTCCGCTGCGTAACCGTCCCCAGGATATTTCTCCTCTCGTGGAATATTATACAAAAAAAATCTCTCTCAGATTAAAGAAAAAAATCACTGATGTTGATGAAAAAGTGTATGAAATTCTCCAGGATTATGATTTCCCGGGAAACGTGAGAGAACTTAAAAACTTTATTGAAAAGGCAGTGATTTTGTGTGATTCAAATAAGATCACGATAAATGATTTCCCTAACCTTAACCTTCATTCAGATACGCCTTTCCCAAAAATCGACCCTGCTTCTATGCAAAATGCTGATTTCAATCTCGATAATATGGAAAAGAACCTGGTTTCCCTTGCTCTCAAGAAAGCTGATTATAATAAATCTCAGGCAGCACAATTACTAAATATCACTCGTCAAGCTCTTGATCGAAGGATAAAGAAATATGATCTGGAATGATCTCGCTCAATATTTATATTTAGTTATATGAAGTAAATTCCCGGAGAGGAATATTCCTCACCGGGATTTTAGGTTAACCTGATTCAGGGAGTACTTTAACCTAACCTGAGCGATTCTCATTTGGGAATATGAACATTGAGAATTCCCTTATCCATTTCTGCCTTGATCTCGGCTTCGATTACTAACTGATTCTTATCTATGCTGATTCTCACGTCTTTCTTTTCCAAACCAGGCAGCTCGGAAGTAATCAAGTATTCTTTCTCATTTTCTACGATATCGGTTGTTACTCTGCTTAATTTGTTATTATTCTGGATTAGCGGATTGTATATCTTAGATTATATTCCTGTAAGATAATCTCGAAATCTTTCAGATCTTCAGCTTCAAAAGTTGCCAAAGGCAGATCCTTATGCCCCACTCTTTTTGTTGCACGAAAATTCTGCATTACATAATTATCCTGCGGCTGCAATAATCTGGCAACTGCTATAACATCTTCTCTGGTATGAAGATTTTTCACCAAGGTAGTGCGAAATTCATAGGGTAAACCGCTCTCACGGATAATCTGCATACTTCTGGTAATATAATCAAAATTGAGAGGTATCCCGCAAATTTGAGGATAATTACCAGGTGCTGCCTTGATATCCATAGCAATATAATCTATCAAATTCTGGCGGATAATTTTATTTAAAATCGCTGGATAATAGCCATTGGTATCTAATTTAACTTCATAGCCAATTTGTTTGATCTTCAGGACAAAGTCTTCCAAATCTGGCTGCATCAGAGGTTCTCCTCCGGTTATGGAAACTCCATCAAGTCGACCATAACGATCTTTTAGCAGTTCTAATACTTCTTTTTCCGGGATTGGCAGTTGGAATCTGCGGGGAAGTACTAATTCCGGATTATGACAATAGTGACAACGGAAATTACAGCCCTGGGTAAAAACCACTGCGGCAATTCTATGAGGAAAATCTATCAAACTAAATTTTAGAAACCCGCCAATTTTCATATATTTTCAGTTAATTTGCTACCTTAAATGTCTTACGCAGCTTGAATTCCATCTTTTTACCTTTATTCCACTGCTGCACTGGTCTCAGATAGCCCACCACGCGTGAATATACCTCAGTCACCTGATTACATTCAGGACATTTATACTGTTCTCCCAGCAGATAGCCGTGTTCCGGGCAGATACTGAAAGTTGGTGAAAAAGTGAAATACGGCAAATGATAGTTTTCACAGATGCGCTTGACCAGCACTTTAACCATCTCAGGGTCATCTATCCTTTCACCGGTAAACAGATGCAATACTGTACCACCGGTATATTTAGTTTGAATGCTGTCCTGTTGATCCAGAACTTCAAAAAGATCATCACTGTAGTAAACAGGTAATTGAGTAGAATTAGTATAGAAAGGTTCTCCACCTTCACGATATTCTTTTTCATCAGCCACAATAATATCACTATAGCGAGCTTTATCAAGTTGAGCAAGACGATAGGTGGTACCTTCTGCAGGAGTAGCTTCCAGATTATAAAAATTCCCGGTCTCTTCCTGAAATTCTGTCAGCTTGGTACGCATGAAATCCATTGTGCTTTCAGTAAAGCTTTTACCTTTCTCTGAACCTAAATCAGTACCCAGTAAATTTAAACACGCTTCATTCATTCCAATCAATCCTATTGTAGAAAAATGATTTTTCCAATAGTGTTCAGTGCGTTCCTTTATTCCTCTCAGATAGAATTTTGTATAGGGATACAGATTCATTTCAGTGTATTGTTCCAAAACCTTGCGCTTTATTTCCAGGCTTTCTTTTGCCATGATCATGATCTTTTCCAATCGATTGATAAAATCCGTTTCATCTTCGGCAAGATAAGCAATCCTGGGCATATTAATAGTGACCACGCCAATTGAACCCGTCAAAGGATTGGCTCCAAAAAGTCCGCCACCTCTTACTTCCAGTTTGCGTGTATCCAAACGCAGACGACAGCACATTGATCGACTATCATCTGGACTTAATTCACTATTGATAAAATTTGAAAAATAGGGAATTCCGTATTTGGCAGTAGCTTCCCAGAGATAATCCAGCATCCGGTTATCCCAATTAAATTCTTTAGTTATATTATATGTGGGAATCGGGAAAGTGAACACTCTACCCTTTGCATCACCGGCAGTCATCACTTCCAGAAAAGCTTTATTGATCATATTCATTTCATTTTGAAATTCACTGTAGGTTTCATCCATCACTTTTCCACCGATGATCACAGCTTCATCTCTGTACATCTTCGGGCATTCAAGATCCATGGTCACATTTGTGAACGGGGTTTGAAAACCAACCCTGGTGGGTACATTGATATTGAAAACGAATTCCTGGGTCGCCTGCTTGACTTCTGGATAACTGAGCCCATCATATTTGATAAAGGGTGCCAACAGCGTGTCAAAACTGGAAAATGCCTGCGCTCCCGCTGCTTCTCCCTGAAGGGTATAAAAAAAGTTCACTATCTGACCAAGAGCACTGCGGAAATGCTTGGCAGGCTTCGCCTCTACTTTACCTTCCGCACCCTTGAAACCTGTCATGAGCAGATCATGAAGATCCCAGCCCACGCAATATACCGAAAGCAGTCCCAGATCATGTACGTGCATATCTCCTGTAGCATGACCTTTTCTGATCTCTGGTGGATATATCTTATTAAGCCAGTAATTCTTGGAGATCTCACTGGCAATATAATTATTTAATCCCTGGAGTGAATATGCCATATTGCTGTTTTCATTCACTTGCCAGTCAAGTTTATCAAGATACTGATCGATGATATTGATATCTGCATTAGATACTATTTCCCTGATCTTGGTATGTTGGTCACGGTAAATTATATAAGCTTTTGCGGTGCGTTTAAAGGTCGAAAATATCAATACCTCCTCAACCATGTCCTGCAGTTCCTCTACTGAGGGAATCCGCTCACCTATTATCTGGTAAGCAAGATTCAATACCTGCATGGTTAAACGCTTTGCCTGATCAATTCCAAACTCTCCGGAAGCATCTCCTGCTTTGATAAGTGCCTGGGTGATTTTTTCCGGCTCAAACTTTACAAGTTTATTGTCCCGCTTTCTTATATACTTAAACATTTACCCTCTCCCGTTAATAACTTTATTAATATCAATAATTTATGTAACATTACCTCTTTTTTCATTTTAATTCACTTTGATGTATATCTCTTAGTTTTTATTGACCTTATTAAAATGTCAAATTAAAAAAAAGTCAGCGACTCTCTAATACTCTCAAATGAACTGATAGCCGATTTTTCCATTCAAAAAAAATATCACAGCTCCTTTTGTTGCAGAAAGTAAGAAGTTTGGAATAGATTTTTCTATATCCCTGTTAAGTACCCTTAACTATCTAAATATCAATATATTATGACATCAATCGTCTATCCAAACTTTAAATTCAACGCTATTATACCCTCAAACCGGTACCGTTAATAGGACTTACTCCAATAATATCAAGTAGTTAGCATACTTCTCTTATAATCTCCACCGACCTGGTAATCTATACCTGCCGGAAATAAGCCTGAACAACAAAGCACGTACTGACATTTAAATGTTACTACGTGCTTTGTTGTTCTTCGTGATTACCTGCAAATTACCTGAATTTAACTGTCAAAGTCCATCAGCAGGGGATTCTGAGTAAATATTATTCATAGATCAGAAAGTAGAATAGAGATTTTTTAAGATTTAGACTTTTTAAGAGGAGAGGGAGCGTGAATTGATTTTTTTAAGCACCAGACAATTGTGTAAAACTATGTAAAGGTAGATGACGTTGAGAATAATCATATAGGTATGGATTTCAGGTTCAAAATCTTGATAATTTAGCGAGATATACAATATGATGATAATTGCAATCCCTTTGAGAAGGATCATGGCAGGAACTGGTCCCATTATATTGAACAGAAATCTGGCAAGAGGGTTCTTTTCGTTTTTGTTACTGCCCCGTTTGACTACTTTCCAGGTGGAGATGGCATCCATAATATTCAGAACAACCAGAAGCAGAAACAAACTGAATAATAGTCCCCTTGGCAGATGTATAGAGCAGAAAATTAGTTTATAGATCTTCGAAAGCATCTTAGAAATGAAGTGTGAGAGCTACTGGTCTGTGATCAGAAACAAAATCGTCATAAAAGCTCCAGCCACCATCAAGATAATCATCTATTCTGATAGTCTGGATACTAGACTGAGGATTAGTAAACTCATCAAAGAGTTCATTTGAGATAATGATATGATCAAGGTGAGAAGAGCCATTATTCCATGACCAGTGAAGTGCTGAACCATAAGCTATATCATAGTCTGCAAACAGGAAATTATCGGGATCATCGAGAAATACATTAAAGACATTGGTGTCAGGCGGGTCTATGATCAAGTCATTAAGATCACCGGTAATTATCACATTTTCATCAGGCAGCTCAGTGAGTATATAGTCATGAAGACCCTCGCAAGCTTCCCGACGGCGTTCTATATCATCCTCTTCCCCCATGGCTTTCAGGTGATTATTGATCACGAAGAAGGTCTCATTGTTCCAGAGGAATTCCAGCTGAATCGGAGACCTGGGGAAAGCATACCAGTCATCAGTAAAAAGTTCTTCAATGCTTTCGAGCTGAAAATCAGCAGAATTTTTATATAACACAGCCAGATTGATACTATAAGCAGCGCCACTTCCTCTGAAACCGTCCCAGTTGGTAAGCTGGCTATCAAGTTCGATAAAAGCAGCATTATCTTCTATTTCCTGCATGCAGATAATATCAGCATCCATTTCATTGATCAATTGCACTACAAGATCAATGGTTTCATTTTCAAGTTTCGGAAAGGATTGGATATTCCAAGTAACGATTTCCAGAGTTTCATTAGAACCAATGGTGAGATCGCTGATATCAGGGTCATCATCGTTATTATTAACAGGTTCATCAATCCCGCAGGCAGTCAGAAACAGGCTGAGTATCAATATCCAGCAAGCTACTCTCAACATATTTATTCCTTGATCAATTTTTCAATAAGCCAACTGGCAGCGAGGATATCCTGAGCAATAAATCTCGGGGCATATTCATATTGCCGGAAGAACCCACTTTCGATATAATCACTTTTGCCATCACCTGTGAGAACCAGTATCGGGATCAATTGAGCCCGATGAGCAAAGATCATATCTGACTTCCGGTCACCAATCATAAATGAAGTGTGGGGGTCAAGTTGAAATTCCAGACAGGCTTTTTTGAATAAACCAATATCAGGTTTTCGGTCTTCATGCTGGATATTATAGGGTTCAATTTTGCCTTTTATATGATAAGGTGAGAAATAAATTTTATCAATATACGCACCTTCTCTGGCTAGATCATCTATCATTTTCTGATGAATATCCTGCAATTGCTGGAAAGTGATCATTCCTCTGGCAATTCCACTTTGATTGGTAACTACAATAACCTTGAGATTGAGTTTATTAAAATTTCTGATAGCTTCGGCAGCAAAGGGATATATGATCATATCCGCAGGGTCATTGATATAGCTGGGATCGAGATTGATCACCCCATCACGGTCGAGGAAAACAGCGGAATTGCTCATTTGCGGTGAGAAAATTTATTTATGCGGTTCAGTGCCAGCTTTCTTTCCTCAGATGAGAGCATCAGGAACCAGGCAGGAATGAGGTACAACACAGCCATCAGTATTGAAACCAGTACGAGAGTGATGAAATTCCACTTGGCTAAGGGGGTTATATAATTAAAATAGCTGACAAATAGAAGCGGAGGGATACATACAAAAACAAGTGGCAGATAAATCCTGGCAATAGTTTCTTTTATAGAAATCTGACTATATCTGGCAGCTTTGGGGAAAATAACAAAAATACCCAGGATCACGTTGGGGATCAAAGTACCTATAGCCACTCCCACAACACCGATCAATTTGATAAAGAGAATAGAAAATCCTACATTCATAATGCTTTCTGCAATTGCCACATAAGATAGGAATTTATGAGAACCGGTCATCAGTAAAACCTTGGAAGAACCACTACGGAAAACCAGCAGCAGATAGATTGAGATATTCATCAGATAAGCTATATGAATAGTATCCTGATATGTATCAGCAAACTGGGGATTTGACGGATCAATTTCCAGCCAGATAAGCAATACTGGTTTAATGAGTGATGTGAGAATAATAAATAGCAGGGTTGAGATGAGCGCAATAATGCGGTTTGAATTAAACAAAATACGTCTTAATCTGTCATGCTGACCATCTTGATGAAGAGCAGCAGCTACAGGAGTGAGAGTTTCCTGGAACTGGTGAGTAAATTGAAGCAGAACATTTGCTGAGCGGGAAGCAACCTGATATATGGCAACAGCTGTAACGCCCAGCATAACGCCGAGAACTATTTGATCAGTTTTAAAGATAATAATATTAGCAAACATGATCAGATAGGCAAAAATGCTAAAACTGACTACCTCTTTGAGCATCCCGAGCTCGAAATATTTTGGCATTATCCTCATTTTGGGCAGCAGCTTGAAGCAAAAGGATGCCATGGATAGGTTATTGATCAGATTAATGATCACAGAAAATACTGCCAGTTCTAAAAGTCCATATCCTAATTTAAAAATTATGATAATACCTACAAAATTTAATATTAGAGTAATAAAGTTCACCAGGTTGCGGAGATATATCTTACCCACTCCCCGCAGGATTTCGGTAAATGCTCCGGATGGAAAAGTGAGAGCGGTACCTAAACCAAAGAAAATAAATACTTTTTTGAAATAAATAACATCTGTACCATCAGGGAAAATAAATAATTTTGTGAGAAATTGTGACATGACCAGCGTTGCGACAATTATCAATGTGGACATTATCGCATAAGATGTGATCACAGTAGATATTTGATGGTTATATTTATCATAATCGCCAGTAACGGTAACTTCTGCGCTGTATTTCTGGACAGAAGTGCCAAATCCGAAATCCAGAAGCAGACTGTAGCCAAATATAGACCAGAGTAGTGCCCAGAAACCATATGCAACTGCTCCAAGATTGAGGAAAAGAATTCGAGTAAGAATGATCTGGGTAATAAAGCGGGAAATAGTAAGTCCATAATTAGCAATTGTATTAATGGCAATCAGTTTCTTAAGATTATCTTTCATGATATTTATGCCATAATTCCTGTTTAATTACTTTAACGGCAGCCTGAGTGGCTTTTCCAGGATTAAAGAGGTATTTATCGATCAGCTGCTGCTGCTTGATCTGCTGGTCTGAGATTTCTTTTTGTATCTCTTCATTTCCATTTTGAAGCTTCCGCGTGTATTCTACTATTTCATCAATAGTCGTAAAATTGATTGCAGTATCAATGATCTGTTTTTCTACTTCTGCATTCTGGTTATTTTCAAACCACTGCTGATTATAAAATACAAAAACAGGTTTCTTGGTAATAGAAAATTCAAAAGCAGCAGTAGTACCTGTATCAGTAATGAGCATATCACCAAGAGAGTAGATTTCCTGCGTGTTTGCTCTTGTGACTAACACCACATTTTCATGTTCATCAGCAAAGTTCTGGAGAGTTGTCCTCCAGTTTTGTTCCTTATACTTCGTGAATAGAAAGTGGTGTACTTTGATGAGAATAGCCACGTTATCCAGTTGAGCAAGTTTTGCTATCATCTCCAGTGAGAGAACGTGAATCGAGCCATATGGATTCCAGTGAGGAGTGTAAAGAATCACGAACTGATTTTTTATGTGATACATGTTTTTGAGTTTATGAATAAAATTTGGATTAGGCGAAAAAATGGCATCAAGTTTTGGGAACCCTACCTCAGCGTATCTGTTTTCATCCTTTTTTGTATGCGGCAGAGTTTTAACGAATTCCACGAACTGAGGACCGATAGCGAAATGAAGATTGAACCGGGAAAGCACAGCAGTTTTCTGATAGAGAGGATAAACTCCCGTCCCGTGGTAAGTTTGGATTTTCTTAGTAGGGAAAAATGAAAATGGGAAATCTGGACCATTTTTCTCTGCTGATATGAACATATCGAAATAGACAAATGGTGAGATAGAACTGGGTATCAAATATTTTGTTGGGATAAATGCCTTCAAATAATCGTACAGTTTTTGCATGCCTTCATAATAGGCAAAATAAACCACAATCTTTTTATTATTCAGCAATTCCACGTATATAGGTTCAAAGGTATTATAAAAATAATCCATCTGGATATTATACACAATGGTCTTTTTACCTTGCAGCCTGAATAGGAACATTTTAAAATTCAAATAAAATATCTTAAATATATTCAAAGGATTAGAAATTATAGCTCTAATAAATCTATTATTCATAATTTAATAATGGGGAATGGTTATCTTACCCTTTTCTCGTTCTTCTTCTCTGATTTTCCTGAGTTTTTTCTTCCAATTCAACCATTTTAATTTCTGTTTGTCCCGGTATAATCTATCCATACTTCCTATCAGGGCAAAACATAGCATAAGCTGATAAAAATTATTGGATTGTTTGAGCACCCACTCCAAAGCTGATTCCATATAAATACCCATTAATCCGCCAGCAAGTCCAATTGGCAGCCAGATATAATCTGAATGACGATATTTTACATAATTACTCAAATTCTTGAAATAGAAATAAAATAGTAATAAAAAATATACAACCATATTATGCCATCCGGTTTCTGCAGCATAACTGAGATATATTGTTTCCACTAGTCCCCCCTGGGTTTCTTCTGTTAATTCTTCTATATGGTCTGAATAATGATATGGCAAGTTAACCTTGAGCCCAAAATTATTTAATCCCACTCCGAATGTTTTATCATTTGCCATATTGACAGCAGATATTGCCAGCATCTTTCGTACATTGGCAGATTCTACGGGAGCAGATTCAAATCTTGTGATAACTGAATCCATTGATCTGATTGCCCCTAATAATCCGATGAACATGATCAATATCGTAACACCAACTTTTCGGGGGTTTACAGAATTTGTGAAGGACAGCATCATGATCACCATACATGATAATACAAAGCAGACAATTCCCGCTCGGGAAAATGTGGAAACAATACAAAGACTACCCAGAGCAAATGTGGTTATCCACCAGAAAAGCTTGATCCTTTGCTTCTTGTTCATGATAAAGGCAAGAACTACTGAGTTCAATACAATCATATACATCACCAGTGAATTCTGATGAGGAAAAGGTCCTTTTGCCTGCCATAAACCCATAAAGTACTTCTGTCTGATCACATGATAGCTGATATACAATATAATAGCCCTGAAACAATATACAATATAATCATATTGAGAGTATTTAATAATATAATTATAATTGATCCAAAAATACAAATACATCCTGATCATTTTCCAGATCTCAAAAAAGGAATTCATCACATATCCAGGAGCCGAATTAGTTATTGAAATCAGACAAAAACCAAAAAGTATAAAATAGATTGGTGCTCCTGGAGGAATAATTCGAGGTGGTTTTTTTTGTGCTCTAAGTACTATCAGGCTGTAAAGTATGATGCCAATCAAATCCACAATTCCAACTTCAAAACCTCTTGAAGTTCCTTTGAAAAACTCGCGTGATACAAAATTGATCGTAATCTCTTCTGTTGTAAGAAATATATAAAGAAAAAAAACTATCTTCTCGACAGTTTTATTTACTCGTGCAAATACTATCCCCGCTGGCACCCCGATTATCAGGGCAAGAAAGAAAATCACATATTTCATTCCAGATCATACCGGCTATTTATTATTAATTATATCATCAAAAATGGAATTTACTATATAACCAGATTGAATTGCCTGCAATGAAGGCAGAATTTGTGAAATTACCTGATTCCATTCGCCCAGTAATGTGCGTGGAACATATACGATATCATTCGGCTTAAGAACAACATCACGGGAATTTCCATGAAGAATTGCATCTGTATCTACGATAAAAACCCTGGGGTGAGATAAAGTTCCCCTTATCAGATAAACGTTGCTTTGGGCATTTTCACTAAATCCACCAGCAAAAGCGACCAATTGGATCAAAGATAGACTTTCTTTATATAGATATGCATTGGGATTCATAACCTCGCCCAAAATATATAATTCCTGATTTGCAAGTGAACTTATAAAGATGTAATCACCATCTTTCACAGGAATATTATGGAGCTGATTTCCCTTCCTTACCAGTTCCAGAAAATCTACTGGTAATACCTTGTTATCCCGGACAATAAAACTGCCGGAAAGATCAGCAAGTTCCTTCGTGGTTCCTTTCACAATACCAGATGCAAATCCCTGAGCTTCTGCCAGAGCATCCAGGATTCGCATATCTGCATAAATTTGATAATTTCCTGGATCCCTTGCCTGACCCATGATAGTAACAAAAGAGCTCTGCAGTTTTTTAGGGTTCATGGCTACTCTGGGATCATAGATTTCTGTGATGTGCTTTTTTATTTCATTTCTGGCTTCTTCCATTGTCATGCCCAAAATATAAATATCTTCATCGATGTAGTTTACTGATATAGTACCATCTGATTTCACTATCGCATTATAAGTATTATATTCTTCTTCAATTTCACCAAAGGCAAATACTTTGATATCAAATTCATTACCTGAACCTATCACATAGGTCTCAGGTTCCAGGTTATGCAATTCCAAAAGAGCAGCATAACGAGTCTCTTGCTCACCTTCTTCTATTTTCAATTCTTCCAGGTATTGTGGCAATGCTTCAAGCGTCTCATCTTTTAGCTCTGGATCGCTGCAACCCGTAATAAATAAAGCCATCCCATTAATTAACAGGATAAATATTAAACTTATAACTGATTTAGAAATTTGATTGGAAGTATGGCTTCTGTATATCATTTAATACTCCTGTAACCTCAATATCCAGGTTTTCTTTCAAAAATTCTACTATATTCTGGAAGTTCTCCTTGTTTGAATAACGGAATCGGGTAACCATTAATAAAAGATCAGATACTGATGCTATCGTGGTAAATAACTGCATATTATAGGGAACTTCAAACAATTCCCAGATGACTACATCAAAATCTTTCAACTTACCCAGAAAATCCAGCAGACTTGATTTATCAAGTACCTGCACAAAGGAATTTTCATCCCTGAGAAAATAACACTTGAACTGGTCTTTAGAAAGCTCATAGACATTATTCTCAGGATTAAATTCACTATCTTCATAAAGAGTTTTATTGATAATATATGGTTCAATTTCTACATCAGAATCTTCTATGGTCTCTATCCAGAGTACTTTTTTATTGCGTGACATATAAAGATCATGGATCTCCCGTATCAGGAAGCTCTTGCCTGTTCCTGATCTATCATTGCCAATCGTAATAAATGATTGACGTTTGCCACGCAGAACGGCATTGATCTGACCGAATACAATCTGGATTTGTGACCAGTAAACTTCCAGCGGGAAAGAATCCTTATTCGGTATTTCTCCCATCAATTTAATATTAAATATTTTATCAAAATCAAAATCGGATTTTATCGTGTCATCCAGAAATTCCCGCAGCAGATAGTATATGGTTAAGCCAAGGAATGCCAGTAAACCCCCGATCATAGCTATCATTTTGGTCCGCGTTGCTTCCGGGAATTTTGGTGGAATGGCTTCATCAATGATCTCAAAATCACTGACATTTGATTCATTAGCTATTTTGGCTTCCACCATCCGGTTTTCTGCATCATTACTTCTTCTGCGAATACTTTCTTCCTGGGTCCTGAATATCTGAAATTCATCACTTAAACCACTTAGATATCTGATTGAACTGCGCGTATCTTCTATTTGCTGCTGATATTTTATCAGGTTTTGTTTTAATCCTGAGAGTTCATTAGCATAATTACTTCGCAGATCCTGCAAATTACGCCTTACTGGGTCATAACCATAGTTAACTCTTGAAGGTACTATGTTACCTTTGTCCCATTCCTTCTTTTCTTCCTCTAATTGCTCAAGTTCATTATATAGTTTTTGGATTTTGGGATTTTCCGGCGTATATATCCTCAATTTCTGTTCAATCTCTTTCTGCTTCATATAAATTCTGGATTCCACTGGTTCATCAACTGTATATCCTATTGGGACGCTGGTTTCCGGAAATAGAGGTAATTTTTCATCAATATCTGCAATTCGTGCATCCAGATTGCTTATCTGGGTTTGACCCTCCATCACATTTAATTCCAGCTCATTCAAAAGCATATTCTTTCGATCAACTTCAGTTTCAATCGAAGTGATATTATAATCCCTTTGAAATTGCCTGATTTCTTTCAGAATATCTTGCAATTGCTCATCATATATATTTCGCTGACTTTTATAGTATTCATATGTACTTTTGGCTGGATTATTGAGCATCAGATTATAATTTTTAATGAATATTCTGGAATATAAGTTTGCCATATCAACTGCCAGTTCCCGGTTATGGTGTTGAGCACTAACCTGATATATATTTGCCCTGTTCCCTCTCTTGATCCAGATTGCTCCATGCAGATCTTCAGCACTTAGTTGCAAACCCAGT